>JAFWDF010000118.1 GCA_017534025.1 Bacillota bacterium | reverse complement strand
GCCGCCGCCGACGCCGATGAGACCGCCGCTGGCAGAGGCCGACATGGTGCGGACCTGCTGATAGCCGGGGGTGTTGACATTATCCCACGCATGTCCCCAGGACATGAACCGTGACGCAACGTACGGCTTGAAGCGGATGACCAGCAGAGCGGCACCGGCCGCCGCACCGGTAATCAGGGACAGGGTGGCGAAATCGCCGGACCGCAGGAATGCGATGACCAGGAATACTACAAAGAAAATGGCAGCGGTTCCGAAGTCGC
This sequence comes from Bacillota bacterium, assembly GCA_017534025.1. Classification (GTDB taxonomy): domain Bacteria; phylum Bacillota; class Clostridia; order Peptostreptococcales; family Anaerovoracaceae; genus RUG708. The sequence goes on along the minus strand of JAFWDF010000118.1, from coordinate 22,845 downwards.
CCATGATAGCCAGGGAACCGAGACAGACGCCGGACAGGATCATGAATCCCATCAGATTCTGTTTTACAAAAAGCCGGTCCAGGGTGGCCGCGCCGGCAAAGATGAAAAATACCTTGGCCAGTTCGGACGGCTGCAGGGAAACGCCTGCAATTTTTACCCAGTTGGCAGCGCCGTATTTCGTGACGCCGAAGACCAGGTTGAACGCAAAAAGGGCAATCGTAAGGAGCGTGGCGACGCGCCTGGTTTTCACTACCCGGTCGATGTCGCGGAGATACCAGCCCAGGCAGATGAAGAAGATCATTCCAAGCACAATGGCGATGGTCTGTTTCATCATAATGCCGGTGTTGGAGGTTGCGGTGACCGCCAGGTTCAGTGTACAGGCGAAGAACGCCAGTATTTCCGCCTCGAATCCCCGCTGCCCCAGCAGCCGGGTCAGGAAAGTATAGAACCACATGGCCGCGCAGAGGATGATGAAGCAGAAGGTTATGGTGCCGGCGCTGTCCGGCCGGGTGATGCGGAACTCCAGCATCGTTAGTGCCTGGAATATGGTCAGAAGTACCATGGAAGACCAGGGCGCAATCGGCTGGCTGCGCAGCTTCCGCCGTTGTTTCATCCGTTCGTGTTCCGCAGCGCTCAGCGGATAGAAGCGGAATTCAATGCCGCCGATGCTCAGGACATCTTTATGATTGATCGGGGTCTTCTCCCGGACGACTTTTCCGTTTACGGTCGTGGTATTCCGGCCGCTGAGATCGTGTACATACCATTGCCCGGAATCATCCCGGATTAGGGCGCACTGCGTTCTGGAAATGGTGGCGAACCGCACAATGATGTCGCAGTGACGGGCCCGGCCGACGGTGCATTCCCAGTGGGTAATGGTAAAGCGGCCCAGATCATCCGATACCAGATGCCCCCAGGTTTCCCGCGGGTTTTTTACACGCATCATGCGGCGGATGACGGACAGCACGATAAACAGGGCCAGGATCGGCATGATCCAGCGAATGACATGGATATAGATTTCGCCGAAGCCGGGCTTGTCTTCCACTGCCCAGCGGCGGAAATATTGAAAATATAGTAAAATTCTCTGCAGAATATCAGAAAAAGAACCATTCATTGCAAAAAATCTCCTGATGATAATTCGGGCTTTCTTTTACAGAACCATATTATCATAGAGGCATGTAAAAGTTAATTTAAAATATTCTTACGATGCGCGGAGGCTCATGATTTGCAGTGTGGATAACCGGGTTTTGCCCTTGCGGCAGATACAGTGGGAATGGTATGCTTTGAAGACGGGACAGAAAGGAATGCAGCATGAGAATACAAAGAATTGAATCTAGAAAAAATGAATATATAAAGCATTTGCGCAGGCTGCAGAAAAGCAGTTCTTACAGAAAGGAATGCGGGGAGTTCCTGTGTGACGGCGCCAAGCTTCTGGAGGACGCGCTGCAGGCCGGCGCGGTGATCACGTCTGTGCTCTGGAGAGAGGAGAGCAACGGAACGCCGGCAGGCTGCAGGGAGTATGCAGCTTCCTCCGAGCTGTTCCAATACGTGTCTCCTCTGGAAAACAGCCCCGGTCCGCTTTTTACCGTGGCGATTCCCGGCAATGAAGTCCGGCCGGTCAGCAGCGCCATCGTGCTGGAAAATGTGCAGGATCCCGGCAATGTGGGCACGGTGATCCGTACGGCAGCGGCTTTCGGCATCGAAGCGGTCGTGCTCTGCGGCGACTGCGCGGATGTTTACAATCCGAAAACCGTACGGTCCACAATGGGAGCCATTTTCCGCCAGTATATTTACTTCTGTGAAAAACCGGATGATTTTGCGCGGCGGAACAACCTGACATTATATGGTGCTGCTCTGGGAGACCGGTCGGCGGATTTGCGGACGGCGGACCTGCACAGGGCGGCGGTCTGCATAGGCAACGAAGGACACGGCCTGAGTGAAGAAATGCTGTCCCTGTGCCGGGAACGGCTGATCATTCCGATGCGGCCGGAAGCTGAATCCCTGAATGCGGCGGTGGCGGCTTCCATTGTTATGTGGGAGATGGTCCGGTAATCCTCCGTCTGTGCGGCTGTCGTCTTCATACCCGGTCAGCCGCTGCTTCCCGCTCCGGAATTGCCGGAGTGCGGATCCGATCCGGACAGCATCCGGATCAGGTTGTCAATGGTACGTTTCTGATTCACCGGCAGCGTCGCGAACAGATTCTGATGGTGCATCTGATCCTCCTTCGTATAGGATGTCATGCGGGGATCGGCGGGCGTCTGGTGAAGGGATTCTTTTCCCAGGCACAGATAGTCCAGGGATACGTGAAAATAATCCGCCATTTTCATAAGAACAATAAAAGACGGCTGCGTGCTTCGGTTTTCATAATTATTGACGCACTGCTGCGTGATGCCGACTATTTCTGCCAGTTCTTTCTGGGTGAGGCCATGTTCGAGCCTCAGTTTACGAATATTCTCAAACATAAAAAAATCTCTCCTTATAAAAACTCAATGATATAAATTATATTATCAGATTGTTGTATATTAGTTAAACAACTGGTAGTTGTAATGGAGAGAGCCACTTTCGGATGGCGGTGAATTGTGCGTGTAAGGCGGATGAAATCATGGTATAATGATAAGGCAGAAGATTTTCATTGCATTTATGAAGGAATTGTGAGGTTGTTTATGGAACCGAAATATAAAAGAGTTGTTATCAAGGTCAGCGGAGAAGCACTGGCAGGCGCGAAGGGCATGGGCCTGGACGAAGCCATGCTGACCGATGTGGCGAAAGAAGTAAAACAGATTCATGATCTCGGGGTTCAGGTGGCCGTCGTCGTAGGCGGAGGCAATTTCTGGCGCGGCCGCACAAGCAAAAGCATGGACCGTGCGACGGCGGATTATATGGGAATGCTGGCAACCGTGATCAACGCGCTGGCCCTGCAGGATGCTTTTGAAGCGGCAGGCATGCCGACCAGAGTGCAGACGGCAATCGAGATGCGGGAAGTAGCGGAACCGTATATCCGCAGAAAAGCGATTTCCCATCTGAATAAAAATATAGTTGTTATTTTCGGCGCGGGAATCGGCAGTCCGTTCTTCTCGACCGATACCACTGCAGCGCTGCGCGCGGTGGAAATCGATGCGGACATTATCCTGCTGGCAAAGAAAGTAGATGCTGTTTACGACAGTGATCCGGAAAAGAATCCGGATGCTGTGAAATATGATACGCTGACGCATCAGGAAATCCTTGAGAAAAACCTGCAGGTGATGGATTCCACAGCGGCTTCGCTGTGCAGGGATAATGGAATCAAGATCCATGTTTTCGGCGTATCTCATCCGGAAAATATGCTGAAAGCCATTTGCGGCGAAAAGATCGGCACATTTATTTCCTGATACAGTCAGATTTTCAGAAGGAAAGTTAAGAAGGAGCTTGTTATGGACGCTTTAATGAAGAATTTTGAAGAAAAAATGGAAAAAACCATCTCTCTGCTGAAAGAAGATCTGAACACAGTTCGCGCCGGCAGAGCCAATGCCGCCATTCTGGATAAAATCACGGTGGATTATTACGGAACGCCGACGCCGTTGAAAAACATCGCCAATATTTCCACGCCGGATCCGAGAACCATTATGGTTGCACCGTTCGATCCGTCCAGCATTTCCGGTATTCAGAAAGCAATTAATGAAGCGAATCTGGGCCTGAATCCGTCCAATGACGGGAAATCCATCCGCCTGATCGTGCCGCAGCTGACGGAAGAAAGAAGAAAAGAGCTGACCAAAACCACGAAGAAAATGGGCGAAAACGCGAAAGTAGCGGTCAGAAATCTCAGAAGAGATATTAATGAACACGCAAAGAAGAAGGAAAAAAACGGGGAGATCACCGAAGATGACCTGAAGAAGGCTCTGGATAAGATTCAGAAGTCTACGGATGATCATATCAAAAATATCGACGCCATTATCGCCAAGAAAGATAAGGATATCATGGAGGTCTAAAGGAAGGTGTCTGTTCCTGATACTGCAGGGATGACGCTGGACAGAGCTCTGTCTTTGCTGGAAGAAAAAGGGATCCGTTGTTCCGTGGAGGAGATTCGTCCTCCGCGGGACCGGAGAAGCGAAGAAGAGAAGGGCGAACTCCGTGTCCTGCGCACACAGGATGAGGGGGGCATCTGCAAGCTGATCGTCTGCAGAGTGTAGATAAGATATATAATCGGAGCGAGATTGACAATGTCTTCAAAAATTGAAAAGACGTCCGGAACACCCGAGCATATTGCCATCATCATGGACGGCAACGGCCGCTGGGCCAGCCGCCGGGGCAATCCTCGGGTTTTTGGACACAATGCGGGGATGAAAGCCCTGAAGGAAATCGTGAAAGCCTGTCCGGATCTGGGCGTCGGCTTTCTTACTGTATATGCATTTTCGACGGAAAACTGGAAACGGCCGCAGGATGAAGTGCAGGGCATTTTCCGTTTAATGGTGAAATACATCGAGAGCGAACTGGCGGAACTGCATAAAAACAATGTTAAAGTCGGTGTAATCGGTGACTGGTCCGCTATTCCGGCAGAGGCCGGTGTGAAGCTGCAGGACGCGCTGAAAACGACGAAGGACAATACCGGCCTGGTATTTACCATCGCCCTGAATTACGGCGGCCGGCGGGAGCTGACCGAAGCCTTCCGGAAACTGGCTGCGGAGCGCCTGGCGGACGGGGTGACGCCGGAGGCGCTGGAAAGCATCGATGAAGAAGCCGTGAGCGCGTATCTGAATACGGCCGGGCTGCCGGATCCGGATCTGATCATCCGGACCGGGGGCGAACAGAGACTGAGCAATTTCCTGCTGTGGCAGTGTGCTTACAGTGAATTTATATTTACAGATGTATTGTGGCCGGATTTCGGCAGAGAAGAACTGGAAAACTGCATAGAGGAATTCCGCAGGCGCCACAGAAGGTACGGAGGACTTTAAACTATGAAGCAGCGTATCATTTCGGGACTGATCATGGTTCCGTTTCTGCTGGTGGTCATTCTGGGAGGCGTCTGGCTGAAAGCCGCGGTCTTCCTCATTGCCCTGATCGGGATTCACGAATTCTTCCGGGGATTCCGCGCGATGGATATCCAGCCTTCCTTTATCGTTGCCGTAGTATCTCTGGTGATGCTGTATATCATCGATCTGCTGTCCAGCTTCACGCAGCTGATACCGGTGGGCGTAAAACCGTATCTGTATGTGTTCTGGCTGTTTATCTCCACGGTTCTCAGCATGCTCTATCTGTTTAATATTGAGAAGAGAACACTGATGGACGGCATGGCGACGATCACGGGGATTGTGTATATCGGATTTTTTTCGTATCACGCGGTGCTGGTGGATGAGGTCTTCACTGTGATCTGCGGAATTACGCCGGTGTGGCTGATTCTGATCACGGCATTCTGCACCGATATCGGCGCGTATTTCGGGGGGTATTTCCTTGGCAAACGTAAGCTCTGCCCGGTCATCAGCCCGAAGAAAACCGTGGAAGGCGCCGTGGCCGGCGCACTGTCCAGTCTGCTGATCTGCCTGCTGTTTGCGGCGATCTTCATGGATCACAGACTGCTGCCTGCGTATGCCCTGATGGGTCTGGCAGGCGGTGTTTTCTCCCAGATCGGCGACCTGACGGCATCCATTTTCAAGCGGAAAATGGGTATCAAGGATTACGGCAAACTGATACTGGACACGGCGGCATCATGGATCGTTTTGACAGCGTTCTGTTCACCGCGCCGCTGGTATTCTATTTCATGCTGTTCATGTACGCGACCAGGATCTGACAGGAGGCGATGGCCATGAAACGAATGACAATACTGGGTTCCACCGGTTCCATCGGGACGCAGACCCTGGAAATCATCCGTGACAACCCGGAAGAATACAGCGTGTATGCGCTGACCTGCGGGAAAAACCGCCAGCTGCTGGCGGAACAGATTGCGGAATTCCGTCCGGTGCGGGCGGCAATCCTGGCGGAAGCGGACGCAGAGGCACTGCGGGAACGGTTCCCGGAGGTGGAAATCCTCGCCGGTTCCGAAGGCATCCGGGAAATTGCGTCGGATCCGGCAGCGGATATGGTGCTGAACGCACTGGTGGGCATCTCCGGACTGGTGCCGACCTATCATGCTTTGCAGGCAGGCAATACCATCGCGCTGGCCAACAAGGAAACACTGGTCTGCGGCGGCAGCCTGATCATGGGCCTGTCGGAAGAGAAAGATATTCCGATTCTGCCGGTGGACAGTGAACACAGTGCCGTTTTCCAGTGCCTGCAGGGGTTTGAAGAAAAACAGGTAAAGCGGATCATCCTGACCGCGTCCGGCGGACCGTTCCGGGGAAAGACCCGGGAGGAACTGGCCGGTATGACCGCGGCGCAGGCTCTGAAGCATCCGAACTGGAGTATGGGAAGCAAGGTGACCATTGATTCCTCCACCCTGATGAATAAAGGATTTGAAGTGATGGAAGCCCGCTGGCTGTTCGACATGCCGCCGGAACGCATCGATGTTGTGGTGCATCCGGAAAGCATCATTCATTCCATGGTGGAATATGAGGATCACGCGGTGATGGCGCAGCTGGGTACTCCGGATATGAAAGTGCCGATCAGCTATGCCATGGGATATCCGTACCGGATTGCCAACAATATGGAACCGCTGGATCTGGTGGCTGCCGGCACATTGCATTTTGAGAAGCCGGATATGGAGACGTTCCGCTGCCTGCAGCTGGCCTTTGATGCCCTGCGGGCGGGAGGCACCTACTGTGCCGCCCTGAATGCCGCCGACGAGGTAATGGTAGGCGCATTTCTGGAAGGAAAAGCCGGGTTTACCGATATCCAGGATATCCTGGAACGGGTTCTGGATCTTCATAAACCGGGCAGCGGAAATGATCTGGAGGCCATTCTGCATGCGGATGCGGAGGCGCGGCGCCTGGCGGAACAGCTTCTGGAAAACAGATAATTTATTACAGGTTGGAGGCATAGTTTGCATATCATTATCGGAATTCTGGCAGCCATTGTGCTTTTTGCCATTCTGGTAGTCGTACACGAGGGCGGCCATTTCGCAGCTGCCAAGGCAGTTGGTATTAAAGTTAATGAGTTTTCGGTCGGCATGGGACCGCTGCTTCTGAAGAAGCAGAAGGGGGATACCCAGTATTCTGTCCGCGCCATACCTGTCGGCGGTTATGTCGCCATGGAAGGAGAGACAGAAGATTCGGACGATGAGCGGGCGTTTAATAATAAGCCGGCCTGGGCGAAAGCACTGGTGGTTGTCGCGGGTCCGTTCATGAATTTCCTTCTGGCTGTCCTGGTGCTGGGCGCCATGATTACCTGGTACGGGACATCAGTGACACCGTATATCGAGACGGTGGGAACGGACAGTCCGGCCTATGAAGCCGGCCTGCGCAGCGGCGACCGGATTCTGAAGGTCAACGGCACGGATACTGCCTCGGGAGAAGAGATCTCCGAAGCCATCGGAACGGCGGCGGAAACAGAGGATTCTGTGGAAATCACCTGGCAGCACAAAGGCGATGCGGAACCGGTCACTTCGACGGTATCCTTCCGGGAGGAAGAGGATGGCCACAAGAGAATCGGCATCCAGTTCCGGCGCGGGCACAATCTCCTCACCGGCATGGGCTATGGCCTGGTGCGGTCCGTGGAAATCGAAAAGGAAATGCTGCGAGTGCTCGGCGAGATGATTACCGGTAAAGGATCGACGGAAGATGTGGTCGGTCCGGTGGGTATTGTCAGTGTAGTGGATCAGACGGCGCAGACCGGGTTCGCCAATCTGGTGCTGCTGCTCGCACTGCTGAGTCTGAATCTGGGGCTGGTCAATATTCTGCCTTTCCCGGCACTGGACGGCGGCAGGCTGCTGTTTATCCTGATCCGGGCGGTGACCGGAAAAGCCATCACGGATTCCATGGAAAATGCAGTGCATTATTTCGGGCTGCTGCTTCTGCTGGCGTTAATGCTGCTGATCACCATGAAAGACATTAATACTTTTATATTCAATTAATGAAATCCTGATCCGCTGATCGGAGCGGACAGTTCCCTGACGATACGGGAAGGGGATAACAATGAGCATAAGAAAGAAAACGAACAGAGTCATGTGCCGGGATGTGGCCATCGGGGGCGGCGCGCCGGTTTCGATTCAGTCGATGACAAATACGGATACCCGGGATGTAGAGGCTACGCTGGCACAGATTGAGGCACTGCAGGCGGCAGGCTGCCAGATTGTGCGCATTGCCGTGTCGGACGAGCCGGGCGCGGAAGCCTTCGGTGAAATCCGGAAGCGTACGGATATGGCGCTGGTGGCGGATATCCAGTTCGATTACCGCATGGCGATCGCCAGCATTGAGAAGGGCGCCGACAAGATCCGCATCAATCCGGGCAATATCGGGTCCCGGGACCGCGTGAAAGCGGTAGTGGATGCGGCGAAAGCCCGGCACATACCGATCCGGGTAGGCGTCAATTCCGGTTCCGTGGAAAAGGATATCCTGGAAAAGCATGGGGGCGTGACGCCGGAAGGTCTGGCGGAAAGCGCCATGCGAAGCGTGAAAATACTGGAGGATCTGGATTTTCATGATATCGTGATCTCGGCCAAGGCATCGGATGTACAGGCGAATTACCAGACGTATCTGCATCTTTCCCGGATGACGGATCATCCGCTGCATATCGGCGTGACGGAGTCGGGGGATCCGGAGCGGGGCAGCATCAAATCCGCCGCCGGACTGGGGGCGCTGCTGCTGGCAGGCGTCGGTGATACGATGCGGGTTTCACTTACCGGGGATCCGGTAAAGGAGATTCCGGTGGCCAGGGAAATCCTCAAATGCACCGGTCACCTCAACAGCGGCATCAATGTGGTGTCCTGTCCGACCTGTTCGCGCTGCCGCACCGATCTGCCGGGTATTACAGAACGCATTATGAAGCATGTGCGGGAAACAGAGCCGCGGCTCATCGAACAGGGGCTTCCGATGATTACGCTCGCCATTATGGGCTGCGCAGTCAACGGGCCGGGTGAGGCCTCCGGCGCAGACATCGGCGTGGCCTGCGGCAATAAAAAAGGACTTCTTTTCCGGAAGGGAGAAATCCTGGGATCGGTACCGGAAGACGAAATCGAACAGGCGCTGACCCGGGAGCTTGAAAAACTGATCCTGGCCGGGAATTGAGAAATATTGTTAATTCGTTATTGTAAAATATTATTTATCTTTCAGCACGGCTTGTGTCCGACCCGTCGGTCCGTGCTGAGTACCGTGTTTTGAAGAAGAAAGGAGAATGGTTTGGAATTGTTAAACAGTTTATCGCCTCAGGTAATCGGCTGGCTGGTACTGGCGGTAGTCATGCTGATCCTGGAAGCGCTGACCGTTGGCCTGATTTCGATCTGGATGGGGATCGGCGGACTGGCGGCGGCCGCGACGGCACTGGTGACGGACCGTTTTCTGATCCAGCTGGTGGTCTTTATTGTGGTTTCCCTGATCCTTCTGATCGCCACCAGACCGCTGGCGCATAAGTATCTGAACCGGAAAACCGTGGCTACCAATGTGGAAGCCATGGTGGGCCAGAAAGCGGTGGTCATCAAAGATGTGACGTCGCTGGAGTACGGGGAAGTCAAAGTAAACGGCATGACCTGGACAGCAGCTCCGGCACCGGGTGCGGGAGATCTCCGGGAAGGCGATGTAGTCGTGGTCGAATCTGTAGAAGGTGTGAAATTAATTGTAAGGAAGGAGTCATAGAATGGGTGTTTTCGGACTTATTATTTTAGTTATTATCATTGCATTGCTCGTGACGAATATTAAAATTGTTCCGCAGGCAAACGCGTATGTTATGGAACGGCTGGGTGCCTACAATGGAACCTGGTCGGTGGGTCTCCATCTGAAAGTGCCTTTTATTGACAAAATTGCCAGAAAGGTATCGCTCAAGGAACACGTGATCGATTTCCCGCCGCAGCCGGTTATTACCAAGGATAATGTAACGATGGAGATCGATACGGTTATCTATTTCCAGATTACCGATCCGAAACTCTACGCTTACGGTGTTGCGAATCCGATGGCGGCGATCGAGAATCTGACAGCCACTACGCTGAGAAACATCATCGGCGATCTGGAGCTGGACGAATCGCTGACGAGCCGTGAGATCATCAACTCCAAGATCCGCATCATCCTGGATGAGGCGACAGATCCGTGGGGCATCAAGATCAATCGTGTGGAAGTAAAGAATATCATCCCGCCGAAGGACATTCAGAACGCCATGGAAAAGCAGATGCGTGCAGAGCGGGAAAAGAGAGAAGCCATCCTGCGTGCGGAAGGGGATAAGCAGTCCAAGATCCTCATCGCGGAGGGTGAAAAGCAGTCCAGAATTCTGGAAGCGGAAGCCACCCGGGAAGCGGCCATCCGTGTCGCTGAAGGTGAAGCGTCTGCGATCCGTCTGGTGCAGCAGGCGAAAGCGGACGGTATTAAGATGATCGTGGAATCCAACCCGACACAGGAAGTCATCTCCCTGCAGAGCCTGGAAGCGTTCACCGCAGCGGCGGACGGACAGGCCACCAAGATGATCATCCCTTCGGATATTGCGGGGCTGGCAGGACTGGCCGGTTCGCTGAAGGAAATTGTTACGGCTGATAAAAACTGAGAGTGATTATAATGCCCGAAAATTTTAAGCAATATTTCGAGCAGCTGGGCATTTTTCAGAATGGCAGGGAAAACCGCCTGTGCAGGGCGGAACGAGTAAGTTTTAATGTATCCGGGGCGGTGCTCAGTATTGAGCTCGTCCTGGATTTCATACTGCCGTTTGAAGAGGCTGAGAGGCTCAGAAAAGAACTGGCGGAACGGTTTGATTTCGTAAAGGAAGTCCGTTTGCTGTTCCGGTATGAAAACATCCGCCTGCCGGAAGAGGAAATCGTGCGTGCCTATCTGCCGTATATGACGGATGCTGTGTCCGATATAGGCAGTCTGGTCCGTACGGTTCGCGGCGATGCTCTGAAAATAGAAAACGGCCGCGCGCTGTTCGATGTGGTGGGCGAGGCGGCGGTCAGCGAGCTGAACCGCAGCATGGCGCCGGCCATGGAAGAAATGCTGCGCAGTGCCTTCGGGCTGGATCTGAAGGTGGTGTTCTGCCAATGCAGTGACGGAGAAGACCGCATCCGGGAAAAGGCGGAAGCGGATATGGCGGAGCTGGCGGAAATCGCCCGTCTCGCGCAGCAAAACCGGAAGGCGGCGCCGAAGAAGGAAAGTGCCCAGAAGGGCGGCGAGTACAGCCGGGGCGGAAAGAGTAAGCGCACTTATTACGGGCCGGTCAAAGGCAATCTGATCATGGGGAAGAAGATTGCCGGCAAACCCGTCCGGATCCGCGAACTGCAGGAAGCACCGGAGCAGGTTACGGAAGGCTTTGTATTTAAAATGGAGCCGAAGGAAACCCGCAGCGGCCGGTTCATTTTCATGATCGATATCACGGATCATACCGATTCCATCATGGTGAAATGCTTCGTGCCGGAAAAGAAAAAGCTGGATATCGAGGAATACATTAAAAAGGGCTCCTATATCCGCGTGGCGGGAAGCTGTGAGTATGATTCCTTCGAAAAGATGACAATCGTGAAGGCGGAGAGTCTGGAGCTTGCCGAGGCGCCGGCGTCCAGATCGGATGAAGCACCCCGCAAGAGAGTGGAGCTTCATGCACATACGAAAATGAGCCAGATCGACGGCGTCATGGATGTAAAAGAGCTGGTGCGCACGGCGATCGACTGGGGCCACAGCGCCGTAGCCGTAACGGATCACGGCGTGGTACAGGCTTTTCCGGATGCCGCCGATGCCGCGGGCAGTGATATTAAGATCCTGTACGGCGTCGAAGGGTATCTGGTGGATGCGCCTCCGCTGCCGGACGGATCGCTGGATTATAAAAAGAAACGTTCCTATCACATTATTCTGATCGCCAAAAACAAGACCGGCCTGAAAAATCTCTACAAACTGGTTTCGTATTCGTTTCTGGATTATTACTATAAGAGGCCGCGGATGCCCCGCAGTGAAATCGAGAAGTACCGGGAAGGGATCATTATCGGATCCGCCTGTGAAGCCGGAGAACTGTTCCGGGCACTGGCGGGCGGCGCTTCCGATGAGGAGCTGGAGAGAATTGCATCGTTCTACGATTACCTGGAGATTCAGCCGCGCAGCAACAATTACTTCATGGTGGAAAACGGCAGTGTGCAGTCCACGGAAGATCTGCTGGAGCTGAACCGGCGGATTGTAGAGCTGGGTGAGAAGCTGGGCAAACCGGTGGCAGCGACCTGCGACGCGCATTATAAAGATCCGGAGGACTACATTTACCGGAATATCATCATGGCGGGACATGGGTTCAAGGATCTGCCGGATGATCCCCGCCTGTATCTGCGGACCACGGAAGAGATGCTGGAGGAATTTGCCTATCTCGGACCGGAAACCGCGGAAAAGGTGGTTATTGACGATCCGCAGCGCATAGCTGATATGGTGGAAGTCATGCAGCCGGTGGCGGAGGGTAAGTTCCCGCCGACCATCGAGGGCTCGGAGGAGCATCTCCGGGAACGCTGCTATGAGAAGGCGCACAGCCTGTACGGCGATCCGCTTCCGGAACTGATCGAGGAACGTCTGGAAAAGGAATTGTCCTCGGTAATCAGCAACGGCTATGCGGTAATGTATGTCGCGGCGGAAATGCTGGTGCAGAAGTCTCTGTCCGACGGCTATCTGGTAGGCTCCAGAGGTTCGGTGGGATCTTCGCTGGCAGCGATGATGGACGGCATCACGGAAGTAAATCCGCTGCCGCCGCATTATATCTGCCCGAACTGCAAAAATTCGGAATTCGTTCTGGACGGCAGCTTCGAATGCGGTGTGGATATGCCGCCGAAGGTGTGTCCGGTCTGCGGTACGCCGTATAACCGGGACGGCTTTAATATTCCGTTTGAAACCTTCCTGGGGTTCAGCGGGAATAAAGAACCGGATATCGATCTGAATTTCGCCGGGGAATACCAGCCGGTGGCACATAAGTACGTAGAGGAAATCTTCGGTTCGGAAAATGTGTTCAAGGCAGGTACCATTAATACGATTAAAGAAAAGACCGCCCTCGGGTACGTGCGGAAATACTGCGAGGAAACAGGAAAATCGGTCAGCGAAGTGGAAGCGGAACGGCTGGCGCTGGGCTGCGAAGGGACCAGAAAGACTACCGGGCAGCATCCGGGCGGCATCGTTATCGTGCCGGAGGATCATGAGATCTTCGAGTTCACGCCGGTCATGCATCCGTCGGAGGGCGGTGTCAAAGACATTATCACCACCCACTTCGATTACCACAAAATCGATTCCAATCTGCTGAAGCTGGATATTCTCGGCCACGATGTACCGTCCATGATCCGCATGCTGGAGGATATGACCGGGATTGCGCCGCAGGATATTCCGCTGAATGATCCGAAGGTGAATGATCTGTTTCTGGGCATCGATTCGCTGGATATTCAGATTGAGGATTATACGCAGCGGCACGGGACCTTCGGCATTCCGGAGTTCGGGACTCCGTTCACCCGGCAGATGCTGGATGATACCCAGCCGAAGAAATTCTCCGCGCTGGTGCGGATCGCCGGATTCTCGCACGGTACTGACGTGTGGATCAACAACGCACAGGAATTCATCCGCAGCGGCGAGGCGACGATGGACGATGCCATTGCCACCCGTGACGACATCATGAACTACCTGATCCAGAAGGGGGTTCCGAAGCAGGAATCCTTCAATATCATGGAAAAGGTAAGAAAAGGCAAGGGCGTCACTGAAGAACGAGAAGCGCTGATGAGGGAGCACAATGTGCCGGAATGGTATATCGAGTCCTGCAAGCGCATCAAATATATGTTCCCGAAAGCGCATGCGGTGGCGTACGTGATGATGTCCTACCGGATCGCATTCTTCAAGGTGTATTATCCGCAGGAATTTTACGCGGTATATTTTTCCATGAAAGTATATGCGTTCAACGCGGATGTCATTCTGGGGGGCCTGGACTCCGTTCTGGACCAGATGCGTTCCATTTCCAGAAAAGGAAAGGAAGCGACCAATAAGGAACAGGAAGAATACCTGGTTTATGAAGTGGCTTATGAAATGTACGCCCGTGGATACGAGTTCCTGCCTGCCCGGCTGGGAGTTTCGGACGGAATCCGGTTTTCTGTCGAGGACGGAAAGGTCCGTCTGCCGTTCCGCGCGCTGGAAGGCATCGGAGAAACCGCGGCCCAGAGCCTGGTGCAGGCGTATCAGGAACGGCCGTTCAGTTCCGTGGAGGATATGGTATTCCGCACTTCCGTGAACAGCAGCAACGTGGAAACGCTGCGGCGGCACGGTGTGCTGGACGGGCTTCCGGAATCGGATCAGCTGACGCTGTTCCAGATGATGTGAGCAATGGCCGAAGCACGAAGGGGTGCAGAAAAAGGAAGCAGGAATACTTCAGAAACAGGCATATAACTTGCTGTCCGGCGAATATTCTATGTTGCGGCCGTGCAAAAAGTGTGCTATACTTCTTATAAGTCTGATTTGACTGATTCGTTACAGAGAGTGGGTTTTTTCCCACTCTCTGTGTGTTGTAGGGCTGTTTTTATAGTTTGGAAAGGACTTCTGCGCATGGCAAAGAAGAAAATCAAAGACATAGTGGAAGAGATGCTTTCCGGGTTTCTGGCCGATCATGAGCTGGAATTGTTCAATCTGGAATACGTGAAGGAAGGCAAAGCGCGGATTCTGCGGGTCTATATTGACAAACCGCTGGCGGAAGACGGCGCGGAGCAGTATGTCAGCATCGACGAATGTGAGCTGGTAAGTAGATACCTCAGTGACCGCCTGGATGAAGAGGATGCCATTGAGGAAAATTATACGCTGGAGGTTTCCTCGCCGGGCATCGACCGTCCGCTTCTGAAAGAACAGGATTTTGTCCGCTATGCAGGAAGGCCGGTGGATGTGCGTCTGTACAAACCGCTGGACGGAAAGAAGCAGTTCTCTGCCGATCTGACCGGACTGCGGGACGGAATCGTTCTGCTGAAGGATGAGGAAGGCAATGATCTGGAGATTCCGCGGGACGCCATTTCCAAGATCAGTTTGGCAGTGATTTTCTAACCGGCGCTCCGGGCCCGGCAGCCGGGTCATTAACAGAGAAAAATCTATAGTTTATAAAATCATTAAGGGGAGTAATAACTCAGATGAACAAGGAATTTATTCTTGCCATCGAAGAGCTTGAAAAGGAACGTGACATTTCCAAGGATGTCATGATCAAGACTCTTGAGCAGGCACTGGTTTCCGCCTGTAAGAAGAATTACGGGAAGGACCAGAATGTGGAGGTCAACATCGACAGGGATACAGGAGATATTGAAGTCATTCTGATCAAGGAAGTTGTTTCCGATGAGGATGTCATGAATGAAACGCAGCTGACCCTGGACGAGGCGCGGGAGATCGATCCTTCCTATAATATCGGCGATATGGTATATATTCGCACGGTGCCGAAGGATTTCGGACGGATCGCAGCGCAGACGGCCAAGCAGGTAGTGGTACAGTTTATCCGGGAAGCGGAAAGAGGCTCCATCTATTCGGATTACGCGAACCGGGAAGGCGAGATCATGACCGGCGTCGTGCAGAGAGAGAACAACGGAACGGTGTACATCAGCATCGACCGGACGGAAGGTGTCCTTTCCGAAAAGGAACAGGTTCCGGGGGAAGATTACAGCATCAATTCCCGCCTGAAGGTGTATATCATGGATGTCCGGGAGTCCAGAAGGGGTGCTTCGAGAGGACCGCAGATCCTGCTGTCCAGATCGCATCCGGGACTGGTAAAAAGACTGTTTGAACTGGAAGTTCCGGAAATCCGCGAAGGCGTTGTGGAGATCCGGAGTATCGCCAGAGAAGCCGGTTCCCGCACAAAGATGGCGGTTTCCACGAATGATCCGGATGTGGATGCAGTAGGCTCCTGCATCGGCCAGCGCGGCGTTCGTGTGCAGGCGGTTGTCGATGAACTGTTCGGCGAAAAAATCGATATCATTTCCTGGTCGGAGGATCCGGCGGAGCTGATTATGAGCGCGCTGAGCCCGGCCAAGGCAGAAGAAGTTTTCATTAATGAAGACGACAAGGCGGCGACGGTTATCGTACCGGACTACCAGCTCTCACTGGCCATCGGCCGGGACGGCCAGAATGTCCGGCTGGCGGCGCGGCTCTGCGGCTGGAAGATCGACATCAAGAGCAGAACACAGTTTGATGAGGCCGGCGGGCTGGATGCCTTCCTGGCGGAACAGGGACTGGATCTGGTCGAAGAATATATTGAAGAAGTGCCGGCGGAAATGCCGTACGATGAAGCGGCTGCCGATGAGGCCGGCGCGAATGAAGACGGCATCGTATTTGCCGCGGACGGGGATGAGGACTGATGAAAACCAGAAAAGTTCCAATGCGCCGGTGCGCCGGATGCATGGAATCCTTCCCGAAAAAGGATCTGATCCGGATTGTGCATGACAAGGAGGATCGTTTTCTGCTCGACCGCAGCGGCAAGGCCTCCGGCAGAGGAGTCTATCTCTGCTGCAGGGAGGAGTGTTTCCGGAAAGCGAGAAAGAAGAATGCCCTGTCCAGAAGCCTGGGAGTACCTGTTCCAAAGGAAGATCTGGACCGGTTATTTGAGGAGCTGAGCGCGTATGAATCCGAATCCGGACAAAATTAACAGATATCTCGGCCTGGCAAGGCGCGCAGGCCGGATCATACCGGGTTACCGCAGCTGTGTGAATGCGGTGAAAGCCGGAAAAATACATTTTATGATCGTGGCAGAGGATGTCTCTGAAAACACGAAAGACAAATTTTCGTCTCTATGTAAAAATCGCCGGGTGCCGATGGCCGTTTTCGGCACGGTCGACACGCTTTCCGCGGCGGCCGGGTATCGCGGGATCGGCATTTACGGGATTACCGATAAAAATTTTGCAGATGCGATGAAAAAGGAGATCGAGATGGACAGATAGTTCGACTGGTACAGGAGGTGCGGTTATCATGAGAGTGTATGAGCTCGCGAAAGAGCTGGGGCTGAGCAGCAAGGAAGTCATCCAGCGTCTTAACAAGATGGGCGTGGACGTAACCACCCACAGCAATTCCATATCGGATATGGATGCGACTGCTCTGAGAAATGCAGTTCAGAGAAGCAAAGAAAAAACAGAAACGAAGATCGTAAGAGTAGTCAGAAAGAATCCTGCAAAAGCGCCGGCAGACAATGCCGCGAAGGCGCCTGCCGCGAAACCGGCTGAAAAAGCAGCCGCTCCGGCAGCGAAACCGGCGGCACCTGTGAAGGAACCGGCTCCTGCCGCAAAACCGGCAGCGCCTGTGAAGGAACAGGCTCCTGCTGCGAAACCGGCAGCACCGGAGAAAAAAGCAGCGCCGGAAGCCGGACAGGCAAAGAAAGCGCCGCAGCAGAAGGCACCGGAAGCAGCCCGGACAGAGAAACCGGCAGCACCGGAGAAGCAGGCAGCGCCGGCGGCAAAACCAGCTGCCAAACCGGCAGAAAAACCGGCGGCAAAAGCACCGCAGCAGAAACCGCCGGCAGAGAAAGCAGCCGGAAAGAAGGAAGCTGCTCCGCAGGCAGGAAAAAAAGAGAAGCACGCAGAAGGAGCAAATAAGAAGACCGCGCCGGCCGGAAGAACGGACAATGTCCAGCCGCGCAAAGACAACCGGAATCGTCCGGAAGGCAAACAGGGGAAAAAGGCAGGAAAGAACAACCGGCAGAATGACCGCCGTGACGATCATTCGAAGAAGACGGCGTCCCGTGATGATCGCAGAAAGAACGACAACCGCAAAGATAACAAGCCGGCTCTCCGCGACATTTCCAAACCGACCAAGCACAGCCACGGCAAGGATCACAGAAAAGAACAGCGTAAGGAAGCTGCCAGACAGGCAGAGCAGGAAGCTATGGCTATCCCTGCAGGTGCCGTTGTCGTCACCGTTCCTATTACTGTAAAAGGATTTGCTGAACAGATCGACGTCAGCGTATCCCAGATCATTATGAAGCTCATGAAAATGGGTATCATGGCGAATGTCAATGAGAATCTGGATGAAGATACCGTAATGATTCTCGGAGACGAACTGAACAAGCAGATCATTATCGGAAACGTGGAAGAAGATACGGCTGAAGAGGGGATCGAAGATTTCGAAGACAGAGAGGAAGATCTCAGACCTCGTCCGCCGGTTATTACCGTTATGGGCCATGTAGACCACGGTAAGACTTCTCTGCTGGACAAGATCAGAAAGACTGACGTAACCGCCAGCGAATCCGGAGGTATCACACAGCACATCGGTGCGTCGGAAATCCATTATGAAGGACAGCGCATCGTGTTCCTGGATACGCCGGGTCATGAAGCGTTCACCGCCATGCGTGCCAGAGGTGCCTATGTAACGGATATCGCGGTCCTGGTAGTCGCTGCCGACGACAGCGTAAAACCGCAGACCATCGAAGCCATCAGCCACGCGAAGGCAGCCGGTGTGCCGGTAATCGTCGCGATTAATAAAATTGACAAGCCGGGCGCCAATGTGGAACGGGTTAAGCAGGACCTGTCCGCCAACGGCATTCTGGTAGAAGACTGGGGCGGCACGGTAATCAGTGTGCCTGTTTCCGCCAAGACCGGGGAAGGTCTGGACGCACTGCTGGAAATGATTCTGCTGCAGGCGGAAATGCTGGAGCTGAAGGCCAATCCGAACCGTCTGGCCATGGGCTCCGTCATCGAAGCCCGCCTGGACAAGCAGAGAGGGCCGATCGCCACACTGCTGATCCAGAATGGTACGCTGCGCACCGGTATGTCCATCGTTGCCGGCAACTGCTACGGCCGTATTAAGGCCATGACAAACTATAAGGGAACCGCGCTGAAGAAGGCGGGTCCTGCCACCGCGGTGGAAATCCTGGGCCTTGACGAAGTGCCGGAAGCCGGGGATTCCTTCAACGCGGTAAACTCTGACAAAGTGGCCAGAGAAATTGCGGAAAACCGCAGAGAAAAGCAGAGAGAACAGGTTCTGCAGAAGACTTCAGGCGTTTCCCTGGAGGATCTCTTCAATCAGATCAGCCAGGGCTCTCTGAAAGAACTGAATCTGATCATCAAAGCCGACGTGCAGGGATCGGTTGGCGCACTGGTATCGTCGCTTGAAAAACTCAAGAACGACGAAGTGGCCGTCTGCATCATTCATATCGGCGTGGGCGCGGTCAATGAATCCGACGTTATGCTGGCAGGCACCTCCGGCGCCGTCATTATCG
This sequence comes from Bacillota bacterium, assembly GCA_017534025.1. Classification (GTDB taxonomy): domain Bacteria; phylum Bacillota; class Clostridia; order Peptostreptococcales; family Anaerovoracaceae; genus RUG708. The sequence continues at coordinate 3,645 of JAFWDF010000118.1, read as the reverse complement.
GCTTTAATGTAAGACCGGGCGCGGCAGTAGTCAGCATGGCGCAGAGAGAAAACGTCGAAATCCGTACCTACAGTGTCATTTACGAAGTCATCGAAGATGTCGAAGCGGCGCTGAAGGGTATGCTGTCCCCGGAATTCAAGGAAGAAGTACTGGGCAGCGCGGAAGTGCGGAGCACATTCAAGGTGCCGAATGTCGGCACGGTTGCAGGCGCTTACGTTATTGACGGAAAGATCGAACGGAACGCGCAGATCCGCCTCGTCCGCGACGGCATCGTCATTCACGAGGGCGTTATTTCCTCGCTGAAGAGATTCAAGGATGACGCGAAGGAAGTCGCCAAGGGCTACGAATGCGGTATCGGCATTGAAAATTATAATGACATCAAGGAAGGCGACGTTATGGAAGCCTTCAAGATTGTAGAAGTGGAAAGAAAGTAAGAAGGATAGGATATGGCACGCAGTTATCGAAAAGGCAGACTGGGCGAAGAGATCCGCAAAATCATCGGCGACCTTCTGCTGAACGGCCTTCGGGATCCCCGCCTTCGTGACCGCATCGTCAGTGTCACCGGCGTGGAGGTTTCCGACGACGGCAGTTATGCGACCGTGTATCTGAGTGTCCTGGGAGGCAGTCTGGCTTCCGAAACGGAAGACGAAGTCAAGAAGGAAGTGTTGGAGGCAATGAAAAAAGCCTCCGGTTTCATCCGCCGTGATATTGGCGGCAAAATCAAGATCCGCCATGTGCCGGAGCTGAGCTTCCGCATCGATGAATCCATGGAATACGGGCGCCATATGTCCCGTATCCTGGACAGCCTGGATATTCCGGCTGAGGAAGAACCGGCTGCACAGGAACCGCAGGCGGCTGCCGTTCCGGGCGAAGAAGACGATGAAGATTTCCGTTCCTATGAAGGACAGGAACCGGTCTTTGTACTGGAGGAGGACGAACGGACACCGGCCATGGATGAGATGGCCAAGCTTCTGATGGAATCCGACTCGGTATATATTTTCCCTCATATGGTCGCTGACGGCGACGCGATGGGAGCCTGCGCAGCGCTCTGTGCCTGGCTGCGGGACAGAGGCGCGGAGGCGGATATCCTCATGGAGGATGAAATCCCGGACAATCTGGCCTTCCTGGACCAGAATTATGTGACCTTCGTGGAGGGCGATGAGGAACTTCCGGTCAGGGATCTGTGCATTGCGCTGGACTGCAGCAATCTGGACCGTTTCCCGAAGAGAAACCGGATTTTCCTGGAATGCGGCAGACACACCGCCTGCATCGATCACCATGCGGCGAATGTGCCGTTTGCGGAAATCAATCTGATCGATCCGATGGCGGCCGCTACCACCGAGCTTATGTATGAACTTTTCCTGTACATGGGAGAGGAGATTACGAAGGAGGTCGGTGAGGCACTCTATACAGGCATCGTAACGGATACCGGCAATTTCCAGTATGTCAATACAACCAGAAAAACGCACCTGATTACATCGGATCTGTATCTGAGCGGTATCAACACCAAACGGCTGAATATCATTCTGTACCAGAGTGAGCGGCCGCAGAAGCTGAAGCTCCATTCCATGATCATGTCCAACATGGAGCTGTTCCATGAAGGCAGGGCATCCATCGCGCATGTTACGCTGGATATGTATGATGCGGCGGACGCGAAGACCAGTGAGAGTGACGGCATTAACTCTGCGATCCGGGATATTCAGGGCGTGGAAGTGGCCGTATTCCTGCGGGAAAAGGTCCGCGGTGAAGAGATCAAGGTCGGTATGCGCAGCAAGGATTATATCGATGTCGCGAAGATCGGCACGCGCTTCGGCGGCGGCGGGCACCGGCATGCCGGCGGCTGCACGCTGTATACGACGATGGAGGAAGCGCTGGAGATCATGCGGGATGCGGTGGATGACGCTCTGAACGAATACGATGGACGGATGCATTAATCTGCTGAAGCCGGCCGGAATGACTTCGCACGATGCAGTGGCGGCATTCCGGCGGATTCTGCGCATGAAAAAAATCGGACACACCGGCACCCTGGATCCCATGGCCTGCGGCGTGATGTGCATCTGTGCCGGCAAAGCCACCCGCGCCGCGGAATATCTGGAAAGTGACAAAAAAACCTATCGCTGCGAGATGCGGCTGGGGATCACGTCGGATACCGGGGATATCTGGGGAAATGTTTCGCCGGGCGATGCGGACCGGGCAGCAGCGGTCACTGTGCCGGAAGTACTGGCCGCGCTGGAAAGCCTGAAGGGCCCGCAGCTGCAGTACCCGCCGATGTATTCCGCAGTGAAGGTGAATGGCCGGAAACTGTACGAATACGCCCGGAAAGGGGAGACGGCGGAAGTGAAGCCCCGCCAGGTGGTCATCCATGATATACGGCCCGTCAGGGTTCTGGAGGAACCGGCGGCAGTCGTGTTTGATGTGGACTGTTCCAAAGGCACGTATATCCGCACGATCTGTACGGAGCTGGGAGAGAAACTCGGGTGCGGGGCGGCGATGTCCTTTCTTCTGCGCACCTCCAGCGGCAGATTTGATATCCGGGATGCCGTTACCTTTGAGGAGATACTGGCGGCTGTCGAACTGGCAGAAGGCCGGCCGGCACAGGAAATCCTGGAGACAAGGATCGATGCACCGTTAACTGCGGATCTGAGCCGGTTCATTCTTCCCGTAGACAGGATGCTGGGCGATTTCGGAGCCATCCGCCTCAATGCAGGCGGCGCGCGCCGCTATGTAAACGGCAATGAACTCCGGCTCGATGCCGTGCGGATCACGGAAGAAAATACACTGGCAGAAAATGCCCGCTTTGCAGACCGCTTCCGCGTATACGGACCGGAAGCGGAATTCCTGGGGACGGCGCATGTGAACCGGGAAAAGAATCTGGTGACAGCGGACAAGGTATTTTATAGATGAAAATTTTTAACAATGTTGAAGAAATAGTGAATACAGAACCGGTGGCTGTGGCGCTGGGCAATTTTGACGGCATCCACCGGGGACACCGGGAGCTGATCGACACCGCGGTCCGGGAAGCCGGCCGCAAGGGCATTCGCAGCGCAGTGTTTACGTTCAGCGAGCATCCGCGCAATGTGATGGCGGGCAGGACGGTTGTCAGAAACATTATCTATGATGATGAGAAGATCAGACTGCTTAAGAAAGCCGGTGTTGACTATCTGTTTTCGCTTCCTTTTGATGAAAAGATGCGGACACAGTCGCCGGAGGCTTTTGTCCGGGAACTTCTGATTGACCGCTTCCATGTCAGCACGGCGATCTGCGGGTTTAATTTTTCCTACGGCCACAAGGCGGCGGGAACGGCGGAAACGCTGCAGGCGGCAGGCAGGGAACACGGCTTTGACGTCGTTGTGATCCCGTCGGTTGCCGATGAAGAGGGGGAAGTCATCAGCAGCACGCTGATCCGGCAGTGCATCATGGAAGGCGATATCCGCAAAGCGACTGCCCTGCTGGGAAGGAGCTACACCCTGCGTGGAACGGTGATTCACGGACAGAAGCTGGGCCGTGCCATCGGTTTCCCGACCTGCAACATTACCGTGGACGAGACCATGGTGACACCGGCCAATGGCGTGTACATTACCAACTGCTACATTGACGGCATCCGGCACTGCAGCATTACCAATGTCGGCAACAAGCCGACGGTAG
>JAFWDF010000117.1 GCA_017534025.1 Bacillota bacterium | reverse complement strand
GGTGCTGGTGGCCGTACTGGTCTGCAGCTCGCTCTGCCAGCGCAGCGCCAAACTGGACCGCCGGTTCGGGCTGGTTATTTTTCTGTATCTGTTTTCCACGTATCTGGCATCCTTCGTAGCCGTGCCCGCCAGTTTCATTTTTCCGCAGCGCATCACGCTGTCTGCGGATCTGATCGCGGAAGAAGCCGCGTCGGCGCCGGGCGGTCTGGCGGATGTCATTACCAGCCTGCTGACCAAGATCATAGCCAATCCGGTGCTGGCTGTCTCGGAAGCCAATTACCTGGGGATCCTTTTCTGGGCCGTGGTCGTGGGAATGGCGCTGAAAGGGTTTGCGTCGCAGGAAACCCAGACGGTCCTGATGGATTTTTCCAACGGCATTACACAGATTGTACGGTGGATCATCAATCTGGCACCATTCGGCATCTGCGGTCTGGTTTACGCAGCCGTGGTTACCAGCGGATTCGATATCTTTGTTACGTACGGACGGCTGATGCTGCTGCTCGTCTGCACAATGCTTGTAGTAGCTCTGGTTGTCAATCCGCTGATCGTGGGGATCACGCTGCGGAGAAATCCGTATCCGCTCGTGCTGCGCTGCCTCAAAGAGAGCGGCTTTACGGCGTTCTTTACCAGAAGCTCCGCTGCCAATATTCCGGTTAATATGGAGCTTTGTGAAAAGCTGCATCTGGACCGGGATATGTATTCCATTTCGATCCCGCTGGGCGCAACCATTAATATGGACGGCGCGGCGGTGACCATTACCGTCATGACTCTGGCCACTGCGCATACTCTGGGTCTGGAGGTTTCACTCCCGACTGCCATGTTCCTTTCCTTCCTGTCGGCGCTCGGCGCCTGCGGCAGTTCCGGCGTGGCGGGCGGTTCCCTGCTGCTGATTCCGATGGCGTGTTCGCTGTTCGGCATATCCGATGCCATTTCCATGCAGGTGGTCGGTGTCGGATTCATTATCGGCGTGATTCAGGACAGCATGGAGACTGCGATCAATTCCTCCGGCGACGTCCTTTTCACTGCTACGGCTGAGTACGTGCAGTGGAAGAAGGAAGGGAAGAGTCTTCCGAAATTCCTGGGCGGCGACGCAGAGACAGATGTCTGATCATATTGAAAAGTATTAATACAGGAACGGTAATAGCAGAAGGCTGTGAAAACGGACGGGTCAGACCCGGGGGTGTTCACGGCCTTTTCTGCTTTTTGGCGCATACGGGGATAAGGAAATCCATAAAAAAGGGGTTGACTATTACGCTGCGTCATAGTTTAAAGTGGAATTATCCGGGAGGGAAGGTGATAATGATCATGATGACGGTGCGCGAAGTAAGCCGGCTGACCGGCGTCAGTGTACGGGCACTCCAGTATTATGACCGGATCGGTCTGCTGCGGCCGGCACAGTATACAGACGCGGGCTACCGTCTGTATGACGGGAAAGCGCTGGAAACGCTGCAGCAGATTATGCTGTTCCGGGAACTGGAATTTCCGCTGAAAGACATTAAAAGTATAATCAGCAGTCCGGCCTTTGACCGGGAAGCGGCGCTGACACAGCAGATTGAGCTGCTGACATTGAAGAAGGAACACATTGAAAAACTGATCGCCCTTGCGAGGGAGATTCGGAGCGGGGAGGTGGAATCATTGAAATTTGACGCGTTTAATACTGAAAAAATGGAGGAATATGCGGCACGTGCCAAAGCATACTGGGGCGAAACGCCGGCCTATCGGGAATATGAGGAAAAAGCCGATGGAAGGACCGAAGTCGAAAACCGGGCGCTGTCCGGGCAGATGATGGACATTTTTTCAGAGTTCGGAACGGTTCGCAACGGCAGTCCGGCCTCGCCGGAGGCGCAGGAACTGGTTCGGAAACTGCAGGTATTCATCACAGAGCATTATTACAACTGCACGGAAGAAATACTGGGCGGACTTGGAAAAATGTACGCAAACGCCGGAGAATTCCGGGACAATATCGATCGCTGCGGCGGGGAAGGAACGGCGGAGTTTGTGCATGCGGCTATTGAAATATTTGTAGGGAAGTGAAATCCGTACAGCCCGTTTGCCGGAGCGGTTTGCGATCAGGGATATCCAGAGTTAGAAATATTTAACTTCTTTCATTTATTCTATTGACAATACCGGAAAAACGAATATTATATAAATATAAACATATAAGCAATCACACATATGTTATGGGGTAGTTTTATGGCAGACAACAATCTGCATGCAGTGATCGAAGATCTGAAAATGCAGCATGTTCCGGAAATGCCCGGGAAACCGGATATGCCGGATGAACTGGATCTTTGCGATGAAAACTGTGTGCACAGAGAACTGGTGGAGAAAGTCAGTTCCCAGATGCCGGATGACGAAGAATTATACGATCTTGCGGAGTTCTACAAGATCTTCGGCGATTCGACCCGCATCCGGATCCTGTTTACCTTGCTTCGCTCGCCGCTCTGCGTATGCGATCTGGCGGAGGCGCTGGGCATGAAGCAGCCGGCGGTTTCCTACCAGCTGAAGATCCTGAAACAGGCACGGTTGGTGAAGAGCCGGCGGGAAGGCCGTGAGGTCTATTATTCGCTGTCGGATGATCATGTCAGCGGAATCATAGAAATGGGCCGGGAGCATCTGGCGGAACTCCATCGCTGATTCGTTTTATTACCGGGTATTGCAAGTTAGCTGTTAATGTGAGCCGGCCGGGAAGTGCCGGCGGAACGGGGGACTATTATGAGAAAGAAGTTTAAGATGCAGGATGTCGATTGTGCCAACTGCGCAGCTGAGATGGAAAGAAACATCGCAAAACTGGATGGCGTAAATGAAGTGAGCATCAGTTTCATGCATCAGAAAATGACAATTGACGCGGATGAAGCGCGTTTTGAAGAGATCCTGGATCTGGCTCAGGAATGTGTATCCAAAGTAGATGAGGGCGCGAAAATCCTGCGCTGAAGACATTACAGCAGTACAGTGAGGGAAAAAGATGGCACAGAAGTTTTCTGAAAAAGAGAAAAAAGAGCTGAAGCGGATTCTGCTGGCAGCGGTTCTTTACGCCGCAGTGCTTCTTCTGACTGAATTCGGACCGCTTGCGGGCGGAGCGGAAAAGGGGATCGTATACGAAGTCCTGACCATCGTGCTGTTTCTCATTCCTTACCTGATTGTGGGATATGATGTTATTCTGACTGCGGCACAGAATATTCGCCGCGGCAGAGTGTTCGATGAGAATTTTCTGATGATGCTGGCGACCTTTGGCGCTTTTGGTGTCCGTTCCTATTCGGAAGCGGTTGCCGTCATGCTGTTTTATCAGGTCGGAGAGTTCTTTCAGGATCACGCGGTGGCAAAATCCAGACAGTCGATTTCCGATATGATGGATATTGTGCCGGAGTATGCGAACCTGGAAGTGGGTTCCAATCTGACGCAGGTAGATCCGGAAGGCGTCAGCGTGGGAAGCATTATCGTAATAAAACCCGGGGAACGGGTGCCGCTGGATGGCGTTATCACTGACGGTGAGTCGGTGATCGATACGGCGGCGCTGACCGGGGAATCCATGCCGCGCAGCGTATCGCCGGGAATGGAAATCTACAGCGGATGTGTGAACGGCAGCGGAACGCTGCGGGTAAGAACGACCTGCGAATATGAAGATTCCACCGTGGCCAGAATTCTGGAGCTCGTTGAAGATGCCAGCTTCCGGAAAGCAAGGATGGAGAATTTCATCACCCGGTTTGCGAAATATTATACGCCGGCCGTGACCATCGGGGCCGTGATTCTGGCGCTGATTCCTCCGCTGGTAACCGGAGGAGGATGGAGCGGCTGGATTCACCGGGCCTGTATCTTCCTGATCGTTTCCTGTCCGTGTGCGCTGGTGATCTCGGTTCCGCTCGGCTTTTTCGGCGGGATCGGTGCTGCGTCCGGTGCCGGTGTTCTGGTGAAGGGCAGCAACTACCTGGAGGCCATGGCGGATGTCAGGACAGTTCTTTTTGATAAAACGGGCACACTGACTACCGGACAGTTTTCCGTGACCGGCATACATGCGGTACATGGAACCGAAGAAGAATTACTGGAAACCGCAGCGCTGGCGGAAGGGTATTCCGATCATCCGATTGCCCGGTCCATTGTGGAAAAATACGGGAAACCGCTGGATATGAGCCGGACTGCTGTATCGGAAGAAGCGGCGGGACACGGCATCCACGCCCGGATTGACGGAGAAGAAGTGTTTGTGGGGAACGCGCGTCTGATGGAACAGCAGGGAATCCGTGCCGAAAAGGTCAGCGATCCGGGCACAGTGATTCACGTCGCGCGCGGCGGCATCCTGCTGGGATGGATTGTGATTTCCGACCGCCCGAAACCGAATGCGGCCGAAGCACTGCAGGATATCCGGCGCATGGGGGTGCAGAATATCGTCATGCTCACCGGTGACCGCGAAGAAGCGGCACGGGGCATTGCGGAAGAACTGGGCGTACAGGAAGTACACGCCGGTCTGCTTCCGGATCAGAAAGTGCAGATTCTGGAAGATTACCTGGCCCGTTCCGGCGGTAAGGATAAGGTCGCGTTTGTCGGCGACGGTATTAATGACGCGCCGGTGCTGATGCGGGCGGATATCGGTGTTGCCATGGGCAGTATGGGATCCGATGCGGCAATCGAGGCAGCGGATGTTGTGATCATGGATGATGAGCTCGGCCGTATGAGTACCATTATCCGGATTGCCCGCAAGACAATGCGGATCGTAAAAGAGAATATCGTGTTCGCACTGGGTGTCAAATTTCTGGTTCTTGTGCTCGGCGCAATCGGGCTCGCCAATATGTGGGAAGCTGTCTTTGCGGATGTCGGTGTGGCAGTCATCGCCATTCTCAATTCCATGCGGACTTTGCGCGGAAGCGGCAAGGCACATTGACCTCCGATCCTGTTTTATGGTACCATTATAGGAAAGCAATGACTAATAATGGAGGGTTACCGGATGAAAAAGATCAGTGATATCCGCATATTTAAAAGTTTGAAGCCAAATGTTGACAGAGCACCTCTGCCGGTCGGACTTGCGTCCAAGCAGCTGTTCACCACGGTACGCAGAATCGTTCTGAAGCTCAGGGAAAATCAGTTCTCCCTTGGAGTCTTTGACCATCTGTATCTGAATTTCACCACCCGGGTGGAGGAAGGCGAGATTATTCTTTCATCCCGTACCGCACCGGGCGGAAATAACTTCTTCCGTTTTTATAATATCGGGGTGAGCCGGGAGCAGTTTGATATTCTGGAAGAACCGGATCAGATCCCGTTCATTCTCGGAAAACTGGAAGAAACGATGGTTCGCTTCTTCGGAGATGACGGCCGGGAGGAAATCATCCGTGGGAGCATTCGCACGGCGGTAGAGCAGGGCGAGGAATGCAGATGCTTTACAAAAAGAAGGAGGCCCAGGGGCGTACTGCGGTCCTTTCTCTGCGGTTCCTGGACAGCGGAGAATATTTCCCGCTGCTCTGCGTTTATGATAAAGAAGATAATCTGCTTCTCCAGAAGGACCTCGATCCTATGCGGGACCTGAGCACACTGGGCGAGATCCGGCTGACCGGAAAACGGGTTTCCATCTATCCGAGACAGACGGCGAAAGCGAAGACGTTCCGTCCTCTGACTTTTGAGTTTTAGGATACCGGATCCGGAGGCGTGATCCGCGCGGGATAATGCGAATTTACGAATCTGAATAATGAAAAGCAGAGTATTGACTCCAATGAGAGCGTGGTGCTGACCGGCCCATGCTCTTTTTTATTGCAATTCGGTTTCAAAAAGGTTACAGTTTTCTTATTTTTTTCTGAGCCGGCTTTCCGCTCGTTGATTGTAAATACCTGAACGGATATAATACTAATGAGTTTTTATCCATACACTGAAAATCATTGATAAATACTCTTTGTCAGATATATTCAGCACAATGCTTTCAGCAATAGATTCCTTTCAGGGAGACGAATAATGAAAAAAGGAAAAGTGATCAAAAAAATCTGTTCACTGGTCCTTGTGTTTCTGGTGGTATTCGGCACAGGCGGGGCGACACTGGCGGAAGACGGCACGGATCAATTAATATCGGAACTGCATATCGAGGTTTCTGCGCCGCTCTGCGGGCAGACCGTGGAGGGCGCTTCGCCGCAGACCAACGCGCCGCGTATCCTTCTGGAAGAAGAACAGTACGCGGAAGCTGCCACGCCGACGGCCTGGGTAACTTACTGTGACGAAGAGGATCCGTCGTCCTTTATTCCGTTTCAGGGCAGCATCGAAGGCGACCGGGACTACCAGGCCCTGGTCACTGTGAAGGCTCTGCCGGGCGGTGCTTTTTCGGATGATCTCCGCGTATGCGTATTCCATCCGGACACGCTGGGCTACGAAGTGTGTGTGCCGCTGCAGCAGGACCGGGAAAAAATTGTATTCACCGTGATGTGCCGTTCGGCGCACGACTGGGATCTGGAACAGTTTACCCATAGAGATTCCACCTGTATAGAGCAGGGCAGCAATCATTATGTCTGCAAAGCGGATCCGTCCCACACCCTGACGGAACGGCTGCCGGTCAATCCGGAAGCCCACGCATGGAGTGAATGGCGGGTTTCCCGAGAAGCGACCAGAATGGATAATGGAACCGCTGTCAGAGTCTGCTCTCTCTGCGGTGCGGTGGAAACGTCGGAAATTCCGTCTCTGACCCGTCCGTATTCCTCCGTCTATGAGCCGATCACCTCCTGGCCGATGGCCGCAACGGTGGCCTGGCGGGCGGATGAGAGTGTTCTGTCTGCAGCCGGTCAGGATATCTGTCCGGCAACAGCCTTCGTCTGGCTGGATGCTGACCTCAGTGTGTTCGACCGGAACGGCAATCTGCTTTCGAATGATATTAATGCCTATATTGATGCCACGGCTGGCACCATTATTCCGGCATTCTATATTAATGATGCGGACACGGCAGCAGCTCTGAAAAGCTGGCTGCAGGAGAGCGGCCTGCTGGATTGCTTCGTGGTTTCCACACCGGAAAACCGGGCGCTGGTAAAGGATGTGGCCGATCTGCTGCACGTCCGCGGCATGCTCGATTTCACAATGATTAAGAACCCGGATAACCGGGCGATTGCCAATATGATTGCCTGTGTTAATGATGCGCATGGCAAGGTTGTAATTCTCTCCGAAGAAGCGGCTTCCCAGGAAACCGTTCGCCGGATGCAGTCCCTGACAGCCACGGTCTGGGCCGAGGCGCAGGGAAATACAAAATCTTTGATGACGCTGTACACCAGCGGAGTCAACGGAGTGGTTACCGATGATTATGACGCGGCCATCCGGGCGGAAGAATGGTTCATGGACGATGCGCCGTCGCTGCTGCGCGTCCCTCTGATCATAGGGCACCGGGGCGACCCGTCTACCTATGCGGAAAATACGCTGGAATCCGCGCTGGGCGCGCAGGAGGAAGGCGTGGATGCAGTGGAAAATGATATCCAGCTGAGCGCGGACGGCGAACTCTTCATCCTGCATGATGAAACGGCGGACCGTATGCTGGGAATCTGGAGCAATGAAGCGGCGGGCAGCCGCATTCCGGCAGAGCGCTTTACGCTGTCGGAGCTGCAGTCGCGCACATTCCGCTGGAGCGATATTATTCAGTACAATGAAGTGCCGGCCTCCCGCTCGCGCTGGGGCATTCTGTACGGGCAGAATGAACAGCGGGCTTACAAAATGCCGTCTCTCCGGGAATACATAGAAACGTTCCGGGGAACGGATATGATTCACGACACCGAGATTAAGAGCGATAACCCGGCTATTCTGCCGGTCTTCAAAGAACTGGTGGATTCCTATGATGCATGGGATCAGTTCTTTACCATTACGATGAATAAAGCGATTCTGGATGCAATTTACAAAGATTATCCGGAAATATCCGTCGGAGCGCTGGGCATGCGCAGTACCGCGGAGGTTCTTTATAAAAATTATGATGCGATAACGGCAGAAAAGGGTGCGGAAGCAGCTCTGAAGGAACTGTACGAACTTCTCGACCAGTGGAATGCGACCTACAATCCGACCTACACGGACGGGTTCGGAGAAACCATGGTTCGTGCGGGCCGGCACAGGGGATTGACCGTCTGGCCGTGGACGTATGTCCCGGATGTGCATTTCGCGCATGATTATCTGAACGGTGTGACCGGTATGACACTGGATTATCCGTGGGTTGCCACAGATTATATTGTCCGCATTCTTTCCGAAGATGTTTCCGGCGCGTCCACAGCGGATATTCCGAAACCGGTTGGCGTGACGCAGGCGGGCAGCGAACGGACGCTGGAAGACGCGGAACCGGTCGCTCTGGAAGCCATTTCCGATACGGAAACGCTGATGATGTGGCGCTGGCGGGCTGATCTGAACGTGAACGGTGTGTATTACGGCAGTTATTATCTGTATTCAAACCCGTTTGTCTTCACGAAGAACGGCGCGGGCAGCAGGCAGTATGTGCCGTATACCGATGTTTCCGAAGAAGCGTACTTTGGAGAAGCCGTTCACTGGGCTTATGAAGCCGGTGTGACGCAGGGCACTGATGCCTGCACATTCTCGCCGGACAAAGTCTGTACCCGTGCACAGGTTCTGACATTCCTCTGGCGTGCCATGGGTGAACCGGAGCCGGCATCCTCGGAGATTCCTTTTGTGGATGTACATGAAGAGGATTATTACTGCAAGGCAGTGCTCTGGGGGATCGAGCAGGGCATTACCAACGGGGTGGATGCGGAACATTTCGGATCGGATAAAACCTGTACCCGCGCGCAGGCTGTATCGTTCCTGTGGCGTGCGCGGGGCGGAGAGGATCCGGAACCGTCCGTGCTCGGATTTAAAGATGTTCCGGTTACTGCCTATTACAGCAAGGCTGTTCACTGGGCAGTGGATAATAAAATTACAGGCGGAACAGAGGAACTGGTTTTCTCGCCGAACGAGTCCTGCAGCAGGGCGCAGATCGTGACATTCCTGCAAAGGGATGCGGAGAACAGCCGGGAACCGTCTTTCTTTGAAAAACTGCTGAAAATATGAATCCTTTCTGAATGCCGCACGCCGTGGAAGCGCGCGGCATTCTTTTTTTATACGGACAGGCAATCCTGTGTATGAAGTAAGAGCCGCTCCGGCACGGACAAAAGTAGTTGGAAGGGTCATTTTCACAGGCATTTTGTTGAATAGAAACCGCAAAACTGCTATACTTAAATGTACTATGTAGCAGGATGCGTTCCGGCGGGTCCGGAGCGAATCGAGCATTGTTTCTGACATGCCTGCAGGAGGGAATGTATGGTAAGAAGAATATTTGTAGAAAAGAAAAAGGGCTTTGATGTTGAAGCGCAGGGTCTGCTGGCGGACATCAGAGAAAACCTGGGATTGTCCGGTGTATCGGAGGTCAGGGTTCTGAACCGGTATGACATGGACGGCATAGATGATGAGCTGTATCACAAGGTTGTGAATGAAGTCTTTGCGGAACCGGCCATCGATGTTGTATATGAAGAAACGCTGGATACGTCCGATGCCGCTTACAGTTTTGCATCCGAATATCTGCCTGGCCAGTACGATCAGCGTTCGGATTCCGCGGCGCAGTGCGTGCAGCTGATCAGCATGGGCGCCCGTCCGGCCGTTCGTTCCGGCCGTGTCGTCATGCTGTACGGGGAAGTGACAGAAGAACAGGGTGCGGCAGTGAAAAACTACCTGATCAACCCGGTGGATTCCAGGGAAGCTTCCATGACCAAGCCGGAAACGCTGGAAATCAAAGCGGATATTCCGGAAGATGTGGCCGTGATCGAAGGCTTCCGGGACTGGACGGATGAGGAAACGGTCAGCTACCGGGAACGCATGGATTTTGCCATGAGCGACGCGGACCTTCTGTTCGTCAGAGATTATTACAAGGCAAATGAAGACCGGGATCCGTCCCTGACGGAGCTGAAAGTCATTGATACATACTGGTCGGATCACTGCAGGCATACGACTTTTGCCACCCGCATCACCGATGTGGATTATGAAGAAGGAGACTATTCCGCGCTGATCAGACAGGCGTTTGAACGGTACCTGGACATACGCCGCGAGGTATATGCGGAAAAGGCGGACACCAGGGATGTGACGCTGATGGATATGGCTACCATCGGTACGAAATATATTAAAAAACTCGGTCTCGCGGACGATCTGGACGAGTCTGAAGAAATCAACGCGTGCAGCATCAAAGCGAAGGCCGTGATTGACGGACAGCAGGAAGACTGGCTGGTCATGTTCAAAAATGAGACGCACAACCATCCGACGGAAATCGAACCGTTCGGCGGCGCGGCAACCTGTCTGGGCGGCGCCATCCGGGATCCGCTTTCCGGCAGAGTCTACGTGCACCAGGCCATGCGTGTGACCGGCAGCGGTGATCCGCGGACCAGTATTGCTGATACACTGCATGGCAAGCTTCCGCAGAAGAAGATCACCCGTGAAGCGGCGCACGGTTACAGCTCCTACGGCAACCAGATCGGCATCGCAACGGGCAAGGTCGTGGAAGTTTACGATGAAGGGTATATTGCAAAAAGAATGGAAGTCGGCGCGGTAATCGGCGCGGCTCCTGCTGAAAATGTAGTCCGCGAACGGCCGGCTCCGGGAGACCGGGTTATTCTGGTAGGCGGACGTACGGGCCGGGACGGATGCGGCGGCGCAACCGGTTCCTCCAAGAAGCATACCGAGCAGTCCATCGTCACTTCCGGCGCGGAAGTGCAGAAGGGCAACCCGCCGGTGGAACGGAATCTCCAGAGACTGTTCCGGCGGCATGATGTCGCGACGCTGATCAAGCGCTGCAACGATTTCGGCGCCGGCGGCGTTTCGGTCGCCATCGGCGAACTGGCGGACAGTCTGGATGTCAATCTGGATCTGGTGCCGAAAAAGTATGACGGACTGGACGGAACAGAACTGGCGATCTCCGAATCGCAGGAAAGAATGGCCGTTGTCGTAGCTGCTGAAGATGTAGATAAGTTTATTGCAGCATCCTCCGAAGAGAACCTGGAAGCGGTCGCCGTGGCGGAAGTAACGGATACAGGCTATTTCCGCATGTTCTGGAGAGGAAAGTGCATCCTGAATCTGAGCAGAGAATTCCTCAACACCAATGGTGTGAAGCAGGAAGCCACAGTCAGTGTCCGGGAATTTGCGGATTTCAAAAAGCTGTATCATGACAGCGAAACGCCGCTGGAACAGGTGATTACAAATCTGAACTGCGCCAGCCAGAAGGGCCTGGTCGAACGCTTCGACAGCACGATCGGAGCCGGTTCCGTACTTATGCCGCTGGGCGGAAAGATGCAGCTGTCGCCGTCCGCAGGCATGGCGGCAAAACTGCCGGTTACGTCCGGCTATACAGATACCTGCACACTGATGGCATACGGATTTGATCCTTCCGTCTCCAAGGTCAGTCCGTTCCACGGCGCGATCAATGCCGTGGTGGACAGCGCCACAAAGCTGGTGGCCATGGGCGGGGATTACAGAAAAGCGCGGCTTTCATTCCAGGAATACTTTGAAAAACTCGGGACGGATCCTGCGAGATGGGCCAAGCCGTTCAGCGCTCTTCTGGGCGGCCTGACGGCGCAGGACGAGCTGAAGATCCCGGCGATCGGCGGCAAGGACAGTATGTCCGGCACCTTTATGGATATCGATGTGCCGCCGACGCTGATTTCTTTCGCTGTGGTCATGGGCGACGCGAACAAAGTCGTTTCCACGGAATTCAAGAAGGCAGGCAGCCGCCTTATTCATCTGACTGCCGGCCGGGATGAAAATAATATTATTAATTTCGAACAGTACAGAGCCAACATGGCCTGTGTCATTGACCGGATGGAACAGGAACGGATTCTGTCTGCGGATGTCATCGGAAGAGGCGGCATCTTTGCCACTGCTGTACGTATGGCTGCAGGCAACCTGATCGGCGCAGATCTGGCAGAGGTTTCTGCAGAAGCACTTCGCAGCATCGACTGCGGCGGACTGCTGCTGGAAATTGCTGCGGAAGAGGATCCGGCAGAAATGTTCGCCGGACTGCCGTATACCGAGATCGGCCGGACGACGGACCGCGATGGTATTGAAGCGGAAGGAAGTTTCTACGATTTCGCGACACTCCTGAAAGACTGGACCGCACCGCTGGAATCTGTATTCCCGACCGAAGCCGCGCAGGACAGCGCACCGATCGAAACATTCCGCTTTGCAGAGCGTACTGCCGCCAGAAAAGGACCGGCGCTCACGCTGGCAAAGCCGCGGGTATTCATTCCGGCATTCCCTGGCACCAACTGTGAAATGGACAGCAAGAGAGCCTTTGACAGGGCCGGTGCACAGGCAGTGATTCAGAACATTATCAATAAAACCCCGCAGGAGCTGGATGAATCCATCCGCGCCATGGCGGACAATATCCGGAACAGCCAGATCATCATGATTCCGGGCGGATTCAGCGGCGGGGACGAACCGGACGGTTCCGCGAAGTTCATCACGGCGGTATTCCGCAACCCGGTGATCGCCGAAGCCGTTACGGACCTGCTGGAAAACAGAGACGGCCTGATACTGGGTATCTGTAACGGATTCCAGGCTTTGATCAAGCTGGGACTTGTTCCTTACGGAAAGATCACAGCGATGGAAGACAACAGCCCGACACTGACCTACAATACACTGGGCCGGCATGCATCCTGCCTGGTGCGCACAAGAATTGCGTCCGTGCACTCGCCATGGATGGCAGGCGTGGAAGTAGGCGATATCCATCTCATTCCGGTTTCCCACGGTGAAGGGCGCTTCATCGCGTCGGAAGAGCTGGTGGCACAGATGGCAGCCAACGGACAGATTGCAACGCAGTATGTGGATCTGAACGATGAACCGACTGCCGTGACGGCATTCAATCCGAACAATTCTGTACAGGCGATCGAAGGTATTTTCTCGCCGGACGGCAGAGTGTTCGGGAAAATGGGACATTCCGAACGTGTCGGAAGAAATCTGTACAGAAATGTACCGGGCAATACCGATCAGAAACTGTTCGAGTCCGGTGTGGCATATTTTAAATAATAGAGAAAGAGGACTCTTCTATGAAAGTTGGAATTGTAATGGGCAGCAAGTCCGATTATCCGGTCGTGGAACGCACGGAAAAAATGCTGGATAAATTCGGCGTGGAATATGTGACAAGAGTAATTTCCGCTCACCGCACACCGCATGCGGCGGAAGCCTTTGCTTCCGGCGCGGAGGAAAACGGCATTGAGGTGATCATAGCAGCAGCAGGTAAAGCGGCGCATCTGGGCGGCGTGCTGGCAGCCTTCACCCCGGTTCCGGTCATCGGCCTGCCGGTAAAATCTTCAACGCTGGACGGACTGGATTCCCTGCTGTCCATCGTACAGATGCCAAAGGGCATTCCGGTGGCGACCGTGGCTATTGACGGAGCAGAGAATGCCGGCATACTGGCCGTGCAGATCCTGTCTGTAAAATACCCGGAGCTGCGGCAGGCGATGCGGGAATATAAACAGGAAATGGCAGAAGGCGTGATGGAAGCGGACCGTGAAATCGGCGGCAGATAGTGTAATAAGGATAGAATACAGGGTCAAGGAGTGACAGGAAAATGGCAAAATTAACTTACAAGGACGCAGGCGTGGATACTAAGGAAGGCGGTCGCGCCGTACAGCTCATGAAGGATCATGTCAAGAGAACCTTCAATGAGAATGTGCTCACCGGTCTGGGCAGCTTCGGCAGTCTGTTCAGCCTGGATCTGAAGGGAATTGAAAATCCGGTTCTGGTAGCAGGTACGGACGGCGTCGGCACCAAGCTGAAGATCGCGTTCCTGATGGACAAGCACGATACAGTGGGCCAGGACTGTGTGGCGATGTGTGTCAATGACATCGTCTGTCAGGGAGCGGCACCTCTGTTTTTCCTGGATTACATCGCTACAGATAAAGTGGTGGCAGAAAAAATCGCGGACATTGTAAAGGGAATCGCGGACGGCTGCATTCTTTCCGACTGCGCCCTGGTGGGCGGAGAAACGGCGGAGATGCCTTCTTTCTACAGCGAGAATGAATATGACATGGCCGGATTTGCCGTGGGCCTGGTGGATCGGAACCGGATCATCGACGGCAGCAAGGTAGCGGAAGGCGACGTGATCATCGCGCTTCCTTCCTCCGGAATTCACAGCAACGGCTATTCGCTGGTCAGAAAGATTTTCTTTGACAACATGAATATGGACGTGCATGATTTTGTTCCGGAACTGGACTGCACGCTGGGCGAGGCGCTGATCACTCCGACCAGAATTTATGTCAAGGCCTGCAAAGCCGTATTTGAAGAATATGATGTACACGGTGTGGTACACATGACCGGCGGCGGTTTTTATGAGAATATTCCGCGCATCCTTCCGGAAGGCCTGGCTGCGGAAATCAATCTCGGCAGCTGGGAAATCCTTCCTGTCTTCAATTATATCCAGGACTGCGGAGACATTGAAACGAAGGAAATGTTCTCCACGTTCAACATGGGCGTCGGCATGCTGATGACCGCTGCACCGGAAGATGCGGAAGGCATTATCCGGGTACTGGAGGAGGCAGGCGAGACGCCGTCAGTGATCGGCAGAATCGTCAAAGGCGAAGGCGTCCGCATACTGGACGGCGACACGGAGCTTTAAAATATGGCAGCCGGTTCTGCCGGACGGCGGGAATACGGCGCGGTTTTCATTCGATCGGTTGCAGCAGTAATGTGTTAGCCGTCAGAGGGGACGGCGGAATGGAGCGCAGCATGAAAAACATATCGGTACTGGTGTCCGGCGGCGGCACGAATTTTCAGGCTATTATTGATAATGTAGAGAGCGGGTTTATTGAAAATGCCCGGATTGCGCTGGTTATTTCCAGCAACCCGAATGCGTTTGCGCTGGAACGCGCGGCAAAGCACGGCATAAAATCCCTTGTCATCGGTAAAAATGAATATCCGGATATGGCGGAACGCACGGATGCCATTATCGCCGCGCTGGAAGCTGAAAATACGGATCTGATCGTCCT
>JAFWDF010000116.1 GCA_017534025.1 Bacillota bacterium | reverse complement strand
TGATTTCCCGATGTATGAAATCGGTGAGGAATCCGGAGAACTCGAATTCTGTCACAATCCCTTTTCGATGCCAAGCGGCGGTCTGGAAGTTCTTCTGCAGGCGGAACGCGGTGAAATCGATCCCCTCAGTATCACGGCCGACCAGTATGACCTGGTCTGCAACGGCGTGGAACTCTCCTCCGGCGCGGTTCGGAATCACGATCCGGAAATTATGATCAAGGCGTTTGAGATGGTTCGCCTCGGGGAAGAGGATGTCCGCAGAAAGTTCCCGGCCATGTACAATGCATTCTGTTACGGCGCGCCGCCGCATGCAGGGATTGCACCTGGCATCGACCGTATGGTCATGCTGCTGGCAGGCGAGGAGAGTATCCGTGAGATTATCCCGTTCCCGATGAACAAGAGCGCACAGGATGTTATGATGGGGGCCCCCTCCGCGGTTGAACAGAAGCAGTTGGATGAGCTGAATATTGCCATTACCTGCGAACCGGAAGCATGAATCCCCGTCCGTAATAGCGACTTGAAAAACATGAAAGCGCTGCCTCATTTGAGGCAGCGCTTTCATCATAGTTAATAATTAGAATTTAGAGAAACTGCTGTTTTCCGGAGAAATCAGTATCCGAAGAAGTATTTGAAAAAGTCTTCAAAGTTCCCGAACTCGTCACTGCCCCAGTTCGGCATGCCCTGCTGGTTCTCGGAACCGTTGGGCTGGTTTTGCTGTTCCTGCTGGGTTTCGGATTCTTCCGCATCGGCGGCTGCTTCCTCATTCTTCAGGGCGGACTCCGTTTTGCTGCCGACTTCAACCGGAAGGGTCAGTTCTTTGCCCTGCCGGTAGATTGAGAAGGTGACAATTTCACCGGGGTCGGTGTCAGCAATCACCTGAACCAGGTCAGTGGAATCCCGGATGACCTTGTCATCTACCTTGGTGATGACATCGTTCACCTTGATGCCTGCTTTGTCTGCGGGCGCATCCGCTGTGACGTCCTGGACGACCGCACCGGATTTGATGCCGATGATGCCGGCAGATTCCTCAGACAGGGGAGAAACCGCGATACCGATATAGGGCTTGAGAACGTAACCATTTTCAATGATGCTGGTGACAATGCGTTTGACACTGTTGATCGGAATGGCAAAGCCAATGTTGTCGATTTCGGCTTCCATTGAACCGGAGGAGGAGAATTTTGCATTCGTAATTCCGATCACTTCACCGCTGGTGTTGAAAAGTGCGCCGCCGGAGTTGCCGGAATTGATGGCGCAGTCAGTCTGGATGAGTCCCATGCTGCTGCCGGATTCAGTGCTGATATTGCGGCTGAGAGCGCTGACAATTCCTCTGGTCAGAGAGAAGGTGAGTTCGCCGAGCGGATTGCCGATCGCATAAACCGTATCACCCACACGGAGCTTTCCTGAATCACCCAGAGTCACCGGCTTGAGGTTTCCTGCATCAATCTTCAAAACGGCGATATCACTGCTTTCATCATAGCCGATTACAGCGGCGTCATAGGTTTCCTGGTCGTAGGTTGCCACGGTGACCTTGTCATAGCCGCTGATGACATGGTAGTTGGTCAGAACATAGCCGTCGTCGGAGATGATAAACCCGGAACCGGATGCTTCATACGTATATCCGTAACCGTAGCGGCTGGTGGTTTTCGCACTGATCGTAATACCGACGGTGGAATTGACGTTCTCTTCATAGAGGTCGGCAGGCGAAAGCTCATCAAAGGACGTATACTCCGTGTTCGATGTGCCGATTACGGTGACACCGAAGATCAGCGAGCAGAGCAGGACAATGCTGAGCAGTTTTTTGATGGCTGCCGGTTTTTTAAGTTGGACTGTTTTCATGAATATTGGCCCTCTTTTCGTCAGATTCAGTTCTCAGGGACTGAATACCCTGTTTTCTGTTGCCGCTATTAAACCATAAAACCATGAATAAATTTGCATCGTTTTTTGAATAAATTTCTATACATTATTTGAAGAATTTGTGAAGCCGCTGGAAAAGAAAGCTTGACATTTCCACTCTTCCTGCTAACATGATTTTAAGCAATGATACGGAGTGCATGCCATATGTATTCAAATGTCAAAAGTCTCGGCGTCACCGGCGTGGGCGGGTATCAGGTCAGCGTGGAAGTTTATATTTCCAACGGCCTTCCCGGATTCGATATCGTCGGCCTCCCCGATGCCGCGGTGAAGGAATCGCGCGAACGCGTCCGGGCAGCCATCAAGAATAACGGCTTTAAGTTTCCGGTCAGCCGCATCACGGTCAATCTTGCTCCGGCAGATCTCAGGAAAGCAGGCACCATGTATGATCTGCCGATTCTGATCGGGATTCTTGCGGCTGTTGGGGAAATCCGCCAGCCTGCGAAAGACAGTGCCTTCCTCGGAGAACTGTCACTGACCGGCGAGCTGCGCCCGGTAGCAGGTGCGCTTCCGATGGCGATTGCGGCCGGCCGTGAAGGATTCCGTACCCTGTTTGTGCCTGCTGAGAACGCTGCGGAAGCTGCTTTTGCAGACGGAATTACGGTATATCCGGTTTCCGACTTGCAGACAATCCTTCGTCACCTGCGCGGGGAAGAGCGGATCGAAGCAGCCCCGGTTCCGGAAATCTCCGGGGAAATGAATGCACTGCCGGATTTCTCGGACATCCGGGGTCAGGAAAATGTCCGCCGTGCCTTCGAGATCGCTGCGGCAGGCGGCCACAACATTCTGCTGGTAGGACCGCCGGGAGCCGGAAAGTCCATGATGGCGAAACGTCTTCCGACGATTCTTCCGGATATGAGCCGCGAGGAGATCATTGAAACCACCGAAATCCACTCCGTAGCCGGACTGACGGATCAGCTCCATCCGATCGTTTCCGTCCGGCCGTTCCGGTCACCGCATCACAGCGTTTCAGGCGCAGGCCTCGCCGGAGGAGGACAGAATCCGCGGCCGGGTGAAATGAGCCTTGCGCACAACGGAGTGCTTTTCCTGGACGAACTGCCGGAGTTTCGCAGCGACATCCTCGACCTTCTGAGGCAGCCGTTGGAAGACGGGCAGGTAACGGTTTCCAGAGCTGCCGGCAGCGTGACGTTTCCGAGCCGCTTCATGCTGATCTGTGCAATGAATCCGTGCAAATGCGGCTGGTATGGGCACCCGTCCGGACGCTGCCGCTGCAGCCTGAACGATATTCACGCTGTAAGAATAAAGGTGCCGGTATCAGGGAGAATTTTCTCCGGTACCGGCCTCTTTTTATGCGACCGGCGC
>JAFWDF010000115.1 GCA_017534025.1 Bacillota bacterium | reverse complement strand
ATAATCCTGGCTGTCTTTTTCATGATGTTCCTCCTGCGGATATTTATATATCATATGTTCTCTTTAATCAAATTAACGAACATTTATACAGAACACGTGTTTGTGTCTAAAATATACCACCGGCAGTATGGACTGTCAATAGAATAATCCATTGCTTCTTCATTACGTTTCGATTACATGATTATTTCACTGTCTGCTGCATAAAAAAAAGCGGAAGCCGCTGATACGGCCTCCGCCAGAAGATCTGAAAACTGTTGGAATTGCTTTATTGATAAGCGATATGTCCGAAGAGCATGCGCTCTCTCTTGCGTCCGTCGAACAGAATATTTTTGCCTGTATATTTTCCGTCCAGCGGCATGTTCAGGTTGCAGGTATCCACTCCTGCTTTCACGAATTCCAGCTCGGAAAGCGGTACTTTTTTACCGTCTACGATGCGGTATTTCTTGTCTTCACCGCGCATGCCGATGTTCTTTACTACGACACAAGCGAACGAAAGTTCGAGAACCAGAACCTGCGCCACATCAAAATATCTGGTGTCCGGCATGCAGAAATGATACTGGTCAAAATCCCCTACCTGAAGCTGTTTTCCATTTATAAGGATCACTTCGTCTTCCATTTCTTCTGTGTTCATTTCCTGATCGTATGCCATATCGTTCCTCCCCGTCCGGCAGGCGCCGGACTTCTGTTAATACTGATTATAATGAATTAAAATATTGCTGTAATACTTTTATACCCGTTTATCGAGCTGTCGAAGCGCCTCATCGATATTTGCCTTCAGCTGTTCCTCCGTGCCGGAGTTATCGATGACATAATCCGCGCGGGCAAGTTTTTCCGAACGGGACATCTGGGAATGCATCCGCTGGATGATCTGTTCCCTGGATATATGGTCCCTGGACATGACCCTGCGGATTCTTTCTTCTTCACTCAGATCGATAACCCAGGCCTCGTCCGCCGGTTCGATCCGGTACGGTACTTCAAAAAGCAGCGGATGATCATAAAAGATCACTTTTTTCTGGAGATAATCATCCGGATTGGTTTCTCTGGTGACTCCCTTCCCCGCTTCGCGGAATTCGTCGGTCTGACGGGTTACGATTTCATCCAGATATTTCTGCATGATGTGGTCCAGCTTCTCTTTTTCCTTCGCATCGGAAAAAACGATCTGCCCGACATATTTCCGGTTCATGGTGCCGTCCGGAAGGATGGCTTCCGGGCCGAAGGTCTCTTCGATTTCCTTCAGGGCGGGCTGCCCCGGTTCCTGCAGTTTTTTCATTGTCTGGTCGAAATCAATGGTAATAAATCCAAGTTCATTAAGGTAATCGGAAGCCGTCGACTTGCCGCAGCCGATTCCGCCTGTCAATCCGATAATGCGCATTTACGTTCACCTGCCTGCTATTTCAGTTCGAACCAGTTGCTTCCGGAATTCACTTCAGCAACCAACGGTACATTTAATATTACCGCATTACACATGCATTCTTCAAGGATTCCGGCAACTTTTTCCCGCTGATTTTTTGGCGCGTCGATAATGAGTTCGTCATGCACCTGCAGAATCATGTGCGCATCGGGACATTCTTCCTTCAAACGATGGTAAACGCTCACCATGGCTATTTTAATGATGTCGGCTGCCGTGCCCTGAACCGGGCTGTTCATGGCGAGCCGTTCGCCGAACATGCGTACATTCCGGTTAGAGGCATGGATTTCTTTAATGGTCCGTCGTCTTCCGCACAGGGTTTTCACATAGCCGTGCTTTTTTGCGAAGGCAATGCAGTCATCCAGATATTTCCGGACGCCGGGATGCTTCGCATAATAGGAATCGATATACGCCTGGGCTTCCCGGACCGGAATGTCCAGATCCTGTGCCAGGCCGAATCCGCTGATTCCGTAAATAACACCGAAATTAACAGCCTTTGCCTGACTGCGCATGAGCGGTGTAACGTCCTGTTCCGCAACTCCGAATACACGGGCGGCCGTGATGGTGTGAATGTCTTTGTTTTCCGCGAAGGATTCCAGCATGGCCGGATCCCCGGACAGATGTGCCATGATGCGCAGTTCCACCTGTGAGTAGTCCGCACCGATCAGCAGACGGTCATCTCCCTGTGCGACAAAGGCTTTCCGGAACTGGCGGCCCAGCTCTGTACGGATCGGGATGTTCTGCAGATTCGGCTCGGTACAGCTCAGCCTGCCGGTGGCTGCCACGGTCTGCTGGAAATGCGCATGAATGCGGCTGTTTTCATCGATCAGTGGGAGCATTCCGTCTGCATAGGTTCCGGTCAGCTTGGTCAGCATGCGGTATTCCAGTACCATAGGAACAATCGGATGCCGGTCCGCCAGCTTTTCCAGAATATCCGCGCTGGTGGAGTAACCGGTTTTTGTCTTTTTTCCATTCGGAAGATCCAGTTTTTCAAATAATATATGGCCGAGCTGCTGCGGTGAGTTAATATTAAATTCCTCGCCTGCCAGGGTATGAATCATACCGGTTAATTCTGCTGTGCGCGCCTTCAGCGCTTCGCCGATTTCAAGGAGCACACCGGCATCGGCGCCGATGCCGCGGACTTCCATATCTGCCAGAACTTCTACCAGAGGCAGTTCTGTGTCCTGATACAGCGGCAGCAGTTCCTGTTCCGCGAGCTGCGGAGCCTGTATTTTCATCAGCCGTCCGGCAGCGGACAGGATCCGGCGGCCCAGTTCGGCCTGGGTGCGGTACATGCCGCCGAACATGTCCATGACAAACGCGTCTTTTCGAATATCTTTATCAGAAGGGAAATCCTCCTGGAAATGATCTGCCATTAATACGGAAAGTTCGTAGGAGGAACGTTCCGGCGTCAGCAGATACGCGGCGATGGCACTGTCGTAGAGTGTATCGAACAGCGTACTGCGCGAACCGGCTGCGGCAGCGCCGTTTGCCATTAAGGCGTAATAATCCGGTTTCAGATCATGGCCGCAGATTCCGCCGGCAAAATCATTAAAAAATGAAGATAACGCAGGCGCAAAAGACGGATCCCAGTGAATAATGCCGAATTGGTTTTCAACGGCGAGGCAGACACTGGTAATATCCGGTTTCCGTACATGCGCGTCATCATGAAATACCTTCAGCCAGAGAAAAGCCGCATCGTGCAGTCCGGAGAGAAATTCCTTCAGGATGCCGCTGTCCTCGATGTGCACGATTTCGGTATCGTCCGGCAGGATGGACAGGTCGTCAAAGGGTGTAGAAACGGAAGAATCCGGGTTTGCAGCATTTGAAGAGGCAGCCGGAACGGTATCTTTGAGCTTCCCTTCCGAAACCAGTTTGCGCAGGAAGGAATTGAACTCGTATTTCCTGTACAAATCCGCTAATTTACCATAATCCGCATCGGTATATTCTAACTGTTCAAAGTCGTATTCCAGCGGAACATGGCGGAATATAGTGGCCAGGCGCTTGCTCATCATGGCCTGGGCAGCGAATTCTTCCAGATTATTCTTTAATTTGCCGGCTTTCATTTCATCTACAGCGGCCAGCACATTTTCTACGGAACCGTACTGGACGATCAGATTGCGGGCTGTTTTGTCCCCTACTCCCGGCACGCCCGGAATGTTATCGGATTTATCGCCCATCAGCGCCTTATAATCTATAAACTGCTGCGGTGTAAATCCATATTCCTCTACGATGGCATCCTGATCATAGGCTTCAAAGTCGGATACGCCTCTTTTGGTATAAATAATCGTGGTATGGTCTGAAGCCAGCTGGAAGGCATCCCGGTCGCCGGTGATTACATAGGTGTCGATCCCGTTCTCGTCGCCTTCCAGGGAAACCGTGCCGAGAATATCGTCGGCTTCGTATCCGTCGATTTCCAGTATGGCAACGCCCATGGCTTCCAGGATTTCTTTCAGTGGCGCGAACTGCATCAGCAGCTCCGGCGGGGTTTTCTTCCTGCCGGCCTTGTATTCCGCAAATGCTTCATGGCGGAAGGTCGGCGCTTTCCGGTCGAAGGCTACGGCTGCGTAGTCAGGTTTATAATCCTTCGTCAGCTTATTGAACATGTTCAGAAAGGCATATATACCGTGCGTATACATGCCTTCCGAGGTGATCATCGGCTGCCGGATCGCGTAATATGCCCTGTTCAGCAGGCTGTTGCCGTCAATGATGATCAGTTTCTTATTCATTCTTGTTCTCCAGTTCGAAATCTCTGTAGAAACAGGTAAAATTGCCGGTGTGGCAGGCTGCGCCCACCTGCTCGGCTCTTACCAGGATGGTGTCGCAGTCACAGTCGTAGCTGACGCGCTTTACATACTGGTAATGACCGGATGTCTCACCCTTGTTCCACATGGACTGCCGGCTGCGGCTGAAGAACCAGGTAGTGCCTGTGGAGAGCGTGCGCTTCAGAGCTTCTTCATTCATATACGCCAGCATCAGTACGGTTCCGGTGGCGTCGTCCTGGACGATGGCCGGAACCAGGCCTTTCCCGTCATATTTAATCATGGCGAGTATATCTTCATTGCTCATGCTTTCAAATCCTCATATTGACGCCGTTGTTCTGCAGGTAGCGTTTCAGTTCTTTAATATTGATTTCATCAAAATGGAATACGCTGGCTGCCAGTCCGGCATCTGCTTTGCCTTCCACAAATACATCCAGAAAATGATCCATGGTACCTGCGCCGCCGGATGCAATAATCGGAAGTTCCACAGCTTCCGAGATGGTCCGGTTCAGCTCCAGGTCGAAGCCGGTCTTGACACCGTCGGAATCGATGCTGTTCAGCACCAGTTCGCCGGCGCCCAGTTCCTGTCCGCGTCTGGCCCATTCTACGGCGTCAATGCCGGTCGGTGTTCTGCCTCCGTCCACATAAACTTCCCAGGAATCGCCTTTCCGTTTCGCATCAATGGAAAGCACGACACACTGGTTGCCGAACTTGAGGGCCGCTTCCGTAATCAGTTCCGGATTTCGCACTGCGGCGGAATTGACGGATACCTTGTCGGCGCCTGCCCGCAGCACTTTATTGAAATCTTCAATGGTACGGATGCCGCCGCCCACTGTGAACGGAATATACACGTTGTAGGCCGTCTGTTCCACGACGTCCAGGAAGATATCCCTCTGTTCGCTGGAGGCGGTAATATCATAGAAAACCAGCTCGTCCGCGCCGATGTCGCTGTAATGCTTCGCCAGTGCAACAGGATCGTCCACGTCCTGCAGACCCTTGAATTTAACCCCTTTTACCACTCTGCCGTGATCCACATCCAGGCAGGGTACGATTCGTTTAGTCAGCAATGTGTTCCCCCTCCTTCAGGAAGTTTTTCAGCAGCTGCATACCGGTATCGGAACTTTTTTCCGGGTGGAACTGTGATCCGATGACATTGCCGCGGCGGACAATGCCGGGAACCCGGACGCTGTAATCCGAGAAATAAACCACATCGTTCCAGTCTTCGGGAACCGCATAATAGGAATGTACAAAATAGGCGAATTCCCGTTCGCCTACGCCTTCGCAGATCCGGTCATCCCGGTTCTGAATGAGCTCGTTCCAGCCCATATGCGGGATTTTCAGCGTGTCATCCCAGGCAGGGTCACTGTCCTTCCCGAAGCGGATCACTTTGCCGGGGATCAGCCCAAGGCCTTCCCATTCACCGTCTTCACTGCTGCTGTCGAACAGCATCTGCATGCCGAGACAGATGCCGAGAAACGGACGGCCCGAAAGCGCGGCGTCGCGTATCGCCCCGGAAAGCCCCGCGGCGGCCAGGTTCGCCATCGCGCTCCAGATCGGAAGAGCGT
>JAFWDF010000114.1 GCA_017534025.1 Bacillota bacterium | reverse complement strand
GGTCATTGAACAGAGCATGGATGAGCATCGGTTCATAGCGAATGATCTCCGGCTGGACCGGGAGGATCACTGCATGCTGCTCATCACCGGGCCGAATATGTCCGGTAAGTCTACCTATATGAGGCAGACCGCGCTGATTGTTCTGATGGCGCAGATCGGATGCTTCGTGCCTGCAGCAGCGGCGCGGATCGGTGTGGTAGACCGGATTTTCACCAGAATCGGCGCGTCGGACAACCTTGCCAGAGGGCAGAGTACATTTTTTGTGGAAATGAGTGAACTGGCGTGCATCTTAAATGCCGCCACCGGAAAGAGCCTGGTGATACTCGATGAAATAGGCAGAGGCACCAGCACCTATGACGGGCTGTCCATCGCCTGGGCAGTAGTACATTATCTGTGCCGGCAGCAGCGGCGCGTGCGCACTCTTTTTGCGACGCATTACCATGAACTGACGGATCTGGAGGGACGGGTTGAAGGTTTGAAGAACCTGAACGTCGCCGTCTCCGAGTCCGACGGGGAGGTGGTGTTCCTTCATAAGATTGAGGAAGGCGGAGCCAGCCGGAGCTACGGTATTCATGTGGCGAAGATTGCGGGGGTACCGGGAGAAGTCCTGAACGAAGCGGACCGAGTGCTTGCCCGTCTCGAGCAGCAGGCATTTCGCAGTGACGGGTTCCCGGACGGCCTGCAGGACGTACCGGCGGACAGTGCCGGGACGACTCGTACTGAAGAGCCGGATCAGGCGGAAGAGGAACAGATGACGTTTATTCAGTTCCGGGATCATCCGGCTGTGGAACTGATCCGGTCTTTGGATCTGATGAATCTGACGCCGTCCGGTGCCATCCGGGTATTGGAGAAACTGAAAGAATCGGTAAAGGATCTGTAGATATGAGAAATACACAAAGGCATATTTTCCAGCTGCCGCAGGTGCTGGCGGACCGGATCGCGGCCGGCGAGGTGGTGGACAGACCGGTATCCATCGTCAAGGAACTGGTAGAAAACTCCATAGATGCCGGGGCAACTTCCATTGTTGTGGAAATCCGCAATGGCGGTAAAACCTATCTGCGGGTGACGGATAATGGCTGCGGTATTGCATCGGAAGAGGCGGAACTTGCATTCAGCCGGCATGCAACCAGCAAAATACATCAGTTATCCGACCTGGATGCTATTGAAACACTGGGCTTCCGTGGAGAAGCGCTGGCCAGCATAGCGGCTGTATCCAGAACGGAACTGGTCACTAAGACGGAAGAGGAACGGACCGGCACCTACCTGCTGATCGAAGGCGGCCGCATTGCGGATCATTCGGAAAAGGGTGCGCCGGTGGGGACGACGCTGGTGGTGCGGGATTTGTTTTATAACACTCCGGCACGGCTGAAATTCCTGAAAAATGACAATGTGGAGAGCGCGCGGATCATTGATCTGGTATCCAGAATTGCCATAGCGTACACCGGGATCCGCTTCCGGTTCATTAATAATGGAAATACATTATTTTCCACACCGGGAAAAGGCGACCGCAGAACCGCCATTGCGACTGTATTTGACCCGCATCTCGCGAAAAAACTGATCCGCACGGATGCACAGGGGCCGGACGGCCTGGTTCTGGAGGCCTATATTTCACCGCCGGATCTAACACGGCCAAACCGGAAAAATCAGATCTTTTTTGTCAATGGCAGAAATATTTCCAGCCGGATTCTGGAAGAAGCCGTCAGTGAAGCCTACCGGGCAAGGATGTTTGAAGGGCGGTTTCCGGTTGCCTTTCTGTTTCTGAAAGCGGATCCGGCATTCACGGATGTGAATATTCATCCCAATAAACGGGAGATTCGTTTTGATAATGAAAAACTTGTAAAAGAGTTTGTAACTGCGGCACTGCAGCAGGCGCTGACCATTCCGGAAGCGGTTCCTTCCATCCGCATCAGGGAGACAGAGAAGCCGGCCCCGGAAGAACGGCCGGCAGAAACTGCGCCGCGGCCGGAACCATTTGCTTTTGAAAAGCAGGAGCAGATGGATATCCGCGGAATTCTTCGCCGGCGCAGAGCGGAAGAAGAAAAGATACCGGAACCGGCCGGGGATATCATCGCAGCAGAAGAAGAGCGTGTTCACTACGATTACGCGCCGTCTCAGCAGGAATCCGTTCCGCATCCGTTTGAAATCGACGAACTGGAACCCATCGGCATTCTTTTTAATGAGTACATTCTCTGTTCCGGCGGAGATGCGTTCTATATGATCGATCAGCATGCCGCGCATGAGAGAGTATTTTATGAACAGTTTGTAGATTCTTTTTACAGCGGGGAAACGGCCGGGCAGGTGCTGCTGGAACCGCTGACCCTGACGGCCGGTTTTTCGGCGGGCAGCCAGGCGGAAGACTGGCTGGGCTTTCTGCGGGCAGGTGGGTTCCGCATCGAGGAGTTCGGCCCCCGCACTTACATCGTCCGGGAAATACCCGCCTATATGGATCTGAAAGAAGCGGAGGATTTTCTGGCGGATTTCACTGAGGAGGCGGAAAAAGCCGGTTCCTTCCGGGATCAGAGAAGAATCGACCGGATCATTACAAAAGCCTGCAAATCAGCGGTGAAGGCCAATGACCGGCTCAGCAGCGCCGAAGTGCGGCATCTGCTCGGCGATCTCGCGGCGTGCAGAAATCCGTTCTCGTGCCCGCATGGCAGACCGACAGTCATTCGCATGACCCATGCGGAAATCGACCGGCTTTTCAAGAGATGACTGCATGGCAGGCGGAAGGATGAAATCGGAATAACGAATATACAGGTGGCGAATGATGAAGGAAAAAATTCGTATTATAGTTCTGGCCGGACCGACGGCTTCCGGGAAAACCGAGGCAGCGATCCGGCTGGCCGGCAGGCTGAACGGAGAAATCGTCTCGGCAGACTCCATGCAGCTATATAAATTTATGGACATCGGAAGCGCCAAGCCTACGCCGGAGGAACGGAAGCAGGCAGTGCATTACCTGGTGGATGAGATCGATCCGGCACAGCCTTTTTCCGCGGCGGATTACCGGCAGCTGGCAGGACAGTATATCCGCCGGATTGCGGCCGCCGGAAAAGTGCCGATCGTAGAAGGCGGCACCGGGCTGTATCTCAATTCGATAGTTTATGATATGGATTTCGGCAGCCGGCCGGCCGATACGGCCAGGCGGCAGGAGCTGCGCCGGATAGCGGAAGAACAGGGGCCGGAGGCTCTGCACGAACTGCTGCGTTCGGTGGATCCGGCGGCAGCGGAGCGGATTCATCCGAATAATGTCATTAAAATAATCCGTGCCGTGGAAGCCGCGGAATCCGGTACACCGATTCCGTCCTTTGAGAATTCCTTCCGGCCGTCAGTGGAATTTGAACCGATCATGTTCTGTATTAACCGGGACAGGGAACAGCTTTACGAGCGGATTAATCTCCGTGTGGACCGCATGCTGGAAGCGGGACTGGAGCAGGAAGTGCGCTCTCTGCTGGACCGCGGGCTCGGCAGCGACAACATTTCCATGAAGGGGATCGGCTACAAGGAAATGATAGCGTACATTCACGGGGAATGTGATCTGGAAACGGCTGCGGAGCAGATCCGGCAGAGCACCCGGCATTTTGCGAAGCGGCAGCTGACCTGGTTTCGCCGATACCCGGATATGATCTGGTACGACGTAACCGGCGGACTGGATGAAGCGGTCTCCGATATGTGCGAAAGGGCGGAACAGTTTCTGTCCGGAAAGCAGTAAGTATGGCGAATAAGAAAATACAGATCAGCAACCGGTCGGACCGGCCGGACAATGTGGTTGAAAAAGAATACCGGATTGTACAGGAATGTGAAGCGATACAGAAAGAGCTGCCTTCCTTTCTGCGTGGTTTTTTCTCATATATGCGGTCCTCGCTGCTGCCAATGTCCAGACTGGCTTATCTGACAGATATCCGGTTCTTCTGCCGGTACCTGACAGAACAGACGGATCTCACCGCAGCGGAAGACCCCGGGCAGATTACCCTGGACGAGTTTTCCGCTCTGGCGGGGAGTGATGTGAATGACTTTCTGGATTACTGCAGAAACTACAGTGTTGAACGGGAAGATTCCATTCAGATTTTTTCGGACAGCAACCGGACTCTGGCGCGCAAAAAATCCTCTTTGTCGGTGATGTTCAAATATCTTTACCGGGAAGGAATGATTCCGGAGAATATTGCAGAACGGTTTAATCCGATTCGTGTGCAGAATGCGTCGGAGCGGGAAATCAAAGCCCTGCAGGACGATGAAGTAATGATCATGCTGGATGCGGTTTCCACCGGCGCCAATCTGACACCGAAAGAAAAGCAGTTCTGGGAGAAAACAAAAAAACGGGACAAGGCGATTCTTGTTCTGTTCCTGACATATGGTCTGCGCCTGTCGGAACTGGAGCAACTGAATCTGTCGTCTTTTAATTTCCAGCGGGGAGAATTCAAGATTTACCGCAAAAGAAACAAGGAATCCATCATGCCGCTGAATAACCGAACGGTTCTGAAGGCGCTGAAGGAATATATTCAGGAAGAACGGCCGCGGGGAGACCGGATTCAGGAAGGCAATGAGGATGCGCTGTTTCTGTCGCTGCAGGGCAGGCGAATGACCGGCCGGCAGATTCGCACGCTGGTAAAAAAATATACATCCATTGGCATGTCCACTTCCAGGGATGCCGGGTACAGTCCGCATAAACTGCGGGCGACCGCGGCAACTTCGCTGATCGGGCGGGGCAATTCCATTTTTGATGTGCAGGAACTGATGGATCATGAGCATGTTTCCACAACCCAGTTGTATGCCGGACATAAGCTGGGCACGAAACGGGATCTGATCGGCAGTTTTGAATGGGATGATGAATTTGACCGCTAAAAGAAAGGATATTGATTCTAATGAATAGTACCAGAGAACTGCTGACCGGCAGGCTGGGGATTTCTCCGGCCGTGCTGGATCTTGTGCTGCGGGCGGAGGAGAGTGTCCGCGGGCAGTTTGAAAAACTGGATGATAT
Organism: Bacillota bacterium; assembly: GCA_017534025.1. GTDB lineage: Bacteria > Bacillota > Clostridia > Peptostreptococcales > Anaerovoracaceae > RUG708. The sequence goes on along the minus strand of JAFWDF010000114.1, from coordinate 2,476 downwards.
TAAGGAATATAATCAGTACAAGGTGCTGGATGTGTTCCGCCGATGCCGGATCAGTGATATGCATTTCGGCTGGAATACCGGATACGGGTATGATGATGCCGGTCGGGAGGCGCTGGAAAAGGTCTTCGCGGAAACCTTTCATACGGAGGATGCCATTGTCCGGCCGCTGATCGTCAACGGGACCCACGCGCTGACCTTGACTCTGACAGGGATTCTGCGTCCCGGTGATGAGCTGGTATATTGTACCGGCGGTCCGTACGATACGCTGGAGGAAGTGATCGGCATCCGCGGAGAGGGAAAGGGTTCCCTGAAGGATTTCGGCATTACCTACCGGCAGGTGGAACTGCTCCCGGATGGAAGTATCGATCTGGAGGCCTGCAGAAAAGTGATCAATGACCGGACCCGGATGATGTGTGTACAGCGGGCAACGGGATATGCCTGGCGGCCGGCGGTGCCGGTCGGGCAGATTGAAGAATGGGTGAAGGCTGTGAAATCCGTGCGTCCGGACATTATCTGCATGGCGGATAATTGTTACGGAGAATTTCTGGATCCTCTGGAACCGACGGATGTGGGCGTGGATGTCATGGCCGGTTCGCTGATTAAAAATCCGGGCGGAGGACTGGCGCTTTCCGGCGGCTATATTGTCGGACGGAAGGATCTGATCGAGAGCATTGCCTGCCGGATGACTTCGCCGGGGATCGGCAAGGAGTGCGGACTGACCTTCGGACAGTCCAGGAGTATGTTCCAGGGCTTTTTTATGGCCCCGTCCGTGGTCTGCGGCGCGCTGAAGGGCGCGATTCTCTGCGCCAGGGTTTTTGAAATGCTGGGTTTCAGCGTCTGTCCGGGTGCGGAAGAAGAACGCAGTGATATAATAGAAGCTGTGCGGCTGGAATCGCCGGAGGCTATGGAAGCATTCTGCAGAGGGATCCAGAGTTCTGCTCCGGTAGATTCTTTTGTCACGCCGGTTCCGTGGGACATGCCGGGATACGATGATCCGGTGATTATGGCGGCGGGTGCCTTTGTACAGGGCTCCTCCATCGAACTCAGTGCCGACGGGCCGCTTCGGGAGCCGTATATTGTTTACTTCCAGGGCGGACTGACGTACGAACATTCCAAGTTCGGCGTGATCCGGGCGGTGCAGTCGCTGCTGGAGGAAGGTCTGATTTCTCTGTAATGTCCGGGCTGTTTCACGGTCATCGGAACAGCGGATCATGAAGGAGAGAGTCGCGGGTATGAAATGAATAATAAATGGAGAGAATTACAAAATAAAATAGGGGCACTGGACTGGCGGGTCCTTGCGGCGGAGATCGGAATTATTGCTGCGATTGTCGCCTGTGTGACGGGTTACCTGATCTGGCGGTATCCGGATATCCTGCAGGCTTTCCAGTCTGTGGAGTCCTTTGATTTGTTTCTGGAACGCCACCGGGACAGCAGTGTGATGCTGTATATTGTCATTCAGGCCCTGCAGGTGATCGTCGCCGTGATACCGGGGCAGATCGTCCAGATTGCCGGGGGTTACATATACGGATTCTGGTATGCGTCTCTGTGGTCGCTGATCGGGCTGGCCGCCGGTTCCACGATTTCGTTTTATCTGGCGCGTTTTATCGGGCAGCAGCCGATCCGCCGCATTTACGGCGGAGAAATGGTGGATAAGTATACTGCTTTGCTGAGTTCCCGGAACGCCTTTGCCATCATGCTGTTTTTGTATATCTTTCCGGGTTTCCCGAAAGATGTGCTGGCCTTTTTTGCCGGTCTTTCCAATATGAAATTCAGCCGGTTTCTGCCCATGGCCACGATTGCCAGATATCCGGCGATGGCACTCTCCATGCTGATCGGATCAACGATGGGCGTGAGATCCTATAAGGCAACCGCTGTGCTGGTGCTGGCATGCGTGCTCTGCGCCGGGATCTGCTATATTTTCCGGAATCAGCTGCTGGCCCTTTCCGACCGGTATTTCGGGTTTTCCCAGGAAAGACAGGAGCTGCACTTAAAGTGAGCGTGAACCGGGGCGGATCGTATCCAGGCGGATCCGTTCCCCGGATCATTAATAAAGTAATTTGTTTTCATCCGTGCCGCAGTGCCGGGAAGGAGAAGAGTTTATGAAGTCAGGAAAGAGTAAATTTTTCAACATGATTGTGATTGCCGTTGTTCTGGCGATCTTGTTTTTTGCAGCTGTGACGACCACCGCGGAATCTGTACAGAATACTTTCTGGGCGCTGATACCGCCTGTGATCGCCATCGTGCTGGCGCTGCTGACCAAAGAAGTGTACAGCTCCCTTTTTATAGGGATCCTTGCCGGATCCCTGCTGTATTCCGGGTTCAGTTTTGAAGGAACCGTCAATCATGTATTCGTGGACGGGATCATTTCCGTTTTGTCTGATTCTTATAATGTCGGAATTCTGATCTTCCTGGTCATGCTGGGTATAATGGTGGCGTTAATGAACCGGGCGGGCGGTTCGGCGGCCTTCGGCACCTG
>JAFWDF010000113.1 GCA_017534025.1 Bacillota bacterium | reverse complement strand
GAGGGTGCCGATGAAGAGTAACCGCAGGGGAGCTGTCCCGTATATCGCGTGGCTGCTTATTTTCACATTCATCCCCATGGCGATCGTGGTATTCTTTGCATTCACCGATTCCGCCGGCCATGTAACGACGTCCAATTTTCACAACATGTTCCGCTACGCCACGGTGTTTGTCCATTCCTTCCGGCTGGCAATCCTTTCCACGGTCATCTGCCTTCTGATCGGGTACCCCATGGCATACGCCATGTCCCGCCTGTCGAAAAAAGGGCAGACGATCGCCATGATCCTGATCATGGTTCCCATGTGGATGAATTTTCTGCTGCGCACCTATGCGTGGCTGACGATTCTGGAAAACAACGGCCTGCTCAATACGGCACTGCGGACGCTGCATCTGCCGGCAGTACAGGTGATCAATACGCCGGTGGCGGTAGGCATCGGTATGGTGTACAACTACCTTCCGTTTATGATCCTGCCGGTTTTCAACGCGCTGCAGCGTATGGACCAGAATCTGATCGAAGCGGCGCAGGATCTGGGATGCAGCCAGAGACAGGTTTTCACGCGGGTCATCTTCCCGCTGTCCATCCCGGCCGCGCTGTCGGGCACCATCATGGTTTTTGTTCCCGCTGTCAGCACATTCGTCATCTCGAAGATTCTGGGCGGCGGCGCCAACATGATGCTGGGCGACCTGATCGAAATGCAGTTCCTGGGCGGCACCTACAACGCCAACATGGGCGCGGCAATCTCTCTGGTCATGATGATCATTATCATGTTCTTCACCTGGCTCACCAACCGGCTGGATAAGGACGAGGAGGGAGGCGTGTTAATGGCATGAAGAAACGCGTTGTTACTCCCGGAAACATTTTCATGGTGCTGATTTTTATTTTCATGTATGCACCGATCATCCTGCTGATGATCTTTTCTTTCAACGATTCCAAGAGCCGCGCGGTCTGGAGCGGCTTCACGCTGAAATGGTACGGGAAGCTCATCAGTGACAGCAATATTCTGCACGCGCTGCAGATTACACTCGCGGTCTCCGTTCTGGCAGCCCTGATTTCCACTGTACTGGGCACGCTTGCGGCCATCGGCATTTTCAATATGACCCGCCGTCGCCGCCGGCTTATGATGACCGCGAATAACATTCCGATGATGAACCCGGATATCATCATGGGTGTATCCCTGATGCTCCTGTTCATTTTTCTGTACGAAACGCTGGGACTGCAGACATTCCGCCTGGGTTTCCTGACCCTGCTGCTGGCACACATTACCTTTGACACACCGTACGTCATTCTGTCGGTAATGCCCCGCCTTCGGCAGATGGACCAGAGCCAGTATGAAGCAGCTCTTGACCTTGGTGCTACACCGCTGCAAGCCATGCGCCTGGTGGTGCTGCCGCAGATCATGTCCGGCGTGGTCACCGGCATGATCCTGTCGTTTACGATGTCCATCGACGACGTAGTTGTCAGCTATTTTACATCCGGTGCCAACACCGAAACCCTCGGTGTGCTGATCTTCAGTATGACGCGGAAACGCATCAGCCCGGAGATCAACGCACTCTGTACGATCATGTTTGTTATCGTGCTTCTGCTCCTTCTGATCATTAACTTCAGAGAGCTGCGCGCGGAAAGAAAGGATGGTTTGAGAAATTGAAAAAATTCACCGTAACGCTGCTGGCGGCGATCCTGCTGCTCACGGGCTGTGTTTTCTCCGTAACCGGCTGCGGAACCGCAGGCGCCAATGGAGAAGTTAATGTATTCAACTGGGGAGAATATATCGATGAGGATCTTCTGGGGGAATTCGAGGATCAAACAGGAATTAAAGTGAATTATTCCACCGTTGCAACCTGTGAGGAAATGTACGCCAAACTGAAAAACGGAGGCGTTTCCTATGATATCATTGTTCCTTCCGATTACATGGTCGCCCGTATGATCGAGGAAGAAATGATTCAGCCGCTGGATTTCAGCAAGATCCCGAATTACAAATACGTAGATGAGGAATTCCGCGAACCGGAATTCGATCCGACCGGGGAGTACTCCGTTCCTTATCAGTGGGGCAGTGTCGGCATCATTTACAATAAAGCCATGGTGGACGAAGCGGATCTCGGCAGCTGGGACATCCTCTGGAACGAAAAATATGCCGGGCAGATTCTCATGTTCGACAATTCCCGTGACGCCATGGGCATCGCCCTGAAAAAACTGGGCTATTCCTACAATACCACGGACGAAGCCAAGCTCATGGAAGCCAAGGATCTCCTGATTCAGCAGAAACCGCTGGTGCAGGCCTACGTAATGGACCAGATCTTTGACAAGATGGAAAACGGCGAAGCAGCGGTTGCTTCCTACTATGCAGGCGATTACCTGCTGATGATGGATGAACTGGGAGAGGACAGCGAGATTGAGCTGGGATTCTACACTCCGATCGAAGGCAGCAACCTGTTTGTCGACTCCATGGTCGTTCCAAAGGACTGTGAGAACTACGACAATGCCATGGCCTTCATCAATTTTATCTGTGAACCGGAAAACATGGCCCGGAATACAGAAGTCATCTACTATTCCACAGCGGAATCCGCAGCCAGAGATCTGCTTCCGGAGGAACTGAAGAACAGCACCATTCTCTATCCGGATGAGGAAATCCGTTCCACACTGGAGACGTACACCAATCTGCCGGAAACGATCCGGGCACTTTACGATGAGCTCTGGGTAGATATCATGAGTGCATGATGAGAACCTGATTATCGAGCTATATAAAGACAGAGTGTTTTTAATATGCTCGATAACATTTGTTCTTATATTGCTTTGTCTTCTTGCAAAAACTTGAAAAAAGGGCAGGCGCGATGCGCCTGCCCTTTTTGTATTTTGTTATTCTTTTCGGTTCTTTATCAGCCGACCTGTACCGGCAGTACTGTTACTTCCGGATCTACGCTCAGCGTGCCCGGTGCCTTTTCATAGGTCAGGCCGTTGCCATGGACATTCAGCGTACCAACTGTACCTGTACCGGAAAATACGGTTCCCGCAGAATAGATATCTGCCGTATTCAAGGTTGCGTTAGCTGCCACATTGACATCCAGCTTTCTCGCGCTGTTATAAGTGATCAGACGCTGTGTCGTTCCCTTCGCGATGGTAATATCGCATTTCTCCGCTTCAATTTCCAGCAGATCCAGATCACAGGAAACCGTCAGGTCCGCAGCTCTGGTCATGTTCACTGTCTGGAAGCCCTTTCCGAACGAGGAGCCGCCTGTCAGGTTATATGTTTCCAGCCGGGCGATCTGACCGACCGTGAGTCTCACAACCGTGGAATCGCCCTGCGCAATCACACGCACTTCCTGGTTGGAGCGGTTTACCAGACAGTTCGCAATGCGGCTGTCATTGATGATCACGCCGTTCGGGGATTTGCCGCCGCCTTCAACATTCAGCGTACCCAGAACCATGCAGTCATTCAGTGTCACCTTGCCGTCTCCGACCGCGGTGCCCACAGAGATTCTGTTTACAAAGATCATGCTCTTCAGAGTGACGTTGTTCTGTACGACAGTCTGGTTGTTGCTGATGATTTTTTCTTTATCCAGCATGGACATGATCACGCGGACGGCCTGCGCTCTGGTCAGACTGTCCGTTCCATGCAGCATATTGTCTCCGTATGTGCTCAGATAACCTTTGCCGACGATGCGCTTCATGGAATCCTGCGCCCAGCTCGGAACGGACGAACCATCCTTATACTTGGAAATATCATCCGCATACCCGTAGGTCGGCACGATCCGCGCCAGCATCACGGACGCCTCGAGCCGCGTAATGGTATTGGACGGCTTGAACGTGCCATCCGCGTACCCGGAAATATATCCCGCGGAAACCCCTTTGCAAACCTGGTCAAAATACCAGGTCCCGTTCGCCACATCCGAGAATACGGAATCCGTCGTTCCGTTATTGCCCAGCGCCTTGTTCAGCATGGTGGTGAATTCCGCTCTGGTAACCGCCTTGTCCGGTTTGAAAGTACCGTCGGAATAACCGCTTACGATGCCTTTCTCAGCAGCTTTCAGAATATCCGACTGTGCCCAGTGTTTGGAAATATCCGAGAATGTGGCCGCGTCTGCCTTCGGCACAAACCCGGCGCCCGGGATCATGGCCGATACGGCCAGCAATGCCAGCGACAGAAGAACTGCCGCGGGACGTATTCCTGTTCGTTTTATTAATGATATTGCTTTCATACTTGCTCCCTTTTGATTTACTGCTCCGGTATTATTTCTATATTCGCGCGCACGCACGGTGCGCCATTCGATACGCGATTAATAAACCACTCCTGCCAACCGGAATCCGTCAGAAAAACGCAAATAGACATGTACTATTGTAACATGCTTACTTTTCATTTATGTTGCAAAACAATGGCAAACCATTTACAAAACTACCGCCGGGACAACTTTCGCATCCATCGCCTTGCGGCCGCCGGGAAGCAATTCCTGCCGGCGCACCGGAAATACGCGGGATTTACTGCTGTTTTTCCGGAAGATTGACCAGCATGCAGGTTTCTCCCAGTTCCGCCAGCTGGTCCTCCGTAAAATCGCCGCAGATGACAAAGAAAACCGCGTCCTCTTCTGTAAAGAGATTATTGGCGTAATCCCTGATGCTTTCAAACTGACATGCATCCGCATTATCAAAAATCAGAATGGTATCCTGCGGAACTATCATGTCGTGCAGGGTTGTTTCCAGGTGAAGATACGCTTCATAACCGGCAGGATGTGTGTTGATGTACTCCCGGATTTCTTCATTGTTCCGGAGATTTACCGAAATCATATTTTCGCAGTTCTTCTTTGCAAAATCCTTAATTGTGCGGACCCGGTCCCGCGGAGTGCTCCCTGTCAGAATGAGGGGCTTAAATTCCTGAAACTGCATGCGCCAATCCAGAAGTTCGTTGATAATTCTTTCCAATTTTCCATTCCTCCGATTCACAAACTCAATCCGGCTGTATTTCTTTTAAGCGAACGATTTCATCCGCTACAGCGGCAAATTCCTCCAGATGCAGTGTTTCCGCCCGGCGGTTCCGGGCTACACCGGCACGGTCCAGCACCAGACCGGCTTCCTCCTTGCTGATCCCCCGGGTTCCGGTAATGGAGTTCTGCAGGGTCTTGCGCCGCTGCCCGAATCCGGAGCGTATCGTTTCAAAAAACACTTTCTCACTCAGCGGCTTCACAGCCGGCTGTTCCCTGCGGTCCAGACGTATTACCGCAGAATCTACTTTCGGGCGGGGCAGGAAATACTCTTTCGGCGCATCGGCCACGGCAGAGACTTCACAGTAATACGTCACGGCTGCCGTCAGTGCTCCGTACGTCCGGTTTCCCGGTTCCGCCATAATGCGCTCCGCTACTTCTTTCTGCATCATCACCGTAAAACTGGCGGCCGGCACTCTGTCCTCCAGCAGCTTCATCAGGATCGGTGTTGTAATATAGTAGGGGAGATTGCCGATAATCCGGACCTTCCCGGCCGGCTGCCGCTCTTCAATCAAACGGCACAGGTCGATTTTCAGAATATCCGCATTAATGATTTCAATATTATCATAATACGACAGCGTATCCTGCAGAACCGGAATCAGTCGTTCGTCGATTTCAACAGCCACAACCTGTCCGGCGGATTCCGCCGCTGCTGCGGTCAGCACCCCCAGACCCGGTCCTATTTCGATGACGAGATCGTCCTCTGTAATCCCGGATCCATCAATAATGGCTTCAATTACGCCTTCATCAGTCAGAAAATTCTGTCCCAGGCTGCGGGCGTTTTTAAAGCCGTGCTTACGCATAATTCGCGTCATACCCGCAGGGGAAAATAATTCATATCTGTTCATGTTCTATCTCTATCAATGCCTTCTCCAGATCTTCCCTGGTAATCCCGTATCCGTTCAAACGTTTGAGAAAGGCTGCCGCGTTGCCGTAGCCAATGCCCAGTTTCCGTCCCAGAGCATCCCGCAGCTGACGGGATCCGGAACCGCCGGTCAGGCCGTAATCATACAGATCTCCGGCTGTATATTCCTCACTGTATTCCGTCAGAGTACGCCCGGCCGCTTCGATGGCTTTCGCGATTACCTCCGGAGCAGCATTTTCCACCCCGATGTCCGACCCGTCCATCGCTTCGGACCGGGATATGTACGCCTGCCTCGCCTCCGGGAACAAGGCGGTCAGACGGCGGCGGATCCGGCCGCCTGCTGCGTCGGGGTCCGTCAGGATAATGATGCCTCTGGTTTCATAGGCATGCCGGATCCGGCTGAGTGTCGCCCGGCTGATGCCATACCCGTGTGTCGCAATGACATCCCCGCGCACAGCGCGGTTCACGGCGTCAATATCATCCCGTCCTTCCACAACGATGACTTCTTTAATGAATTCTTCCATATTCTCTGTTCACGTTTTCCTTCATGACATAAACCGGCCCGGTCAGCGTCATCCGCAACCGGGCCGCGTGTTTTCCTAATTCTCTCGGAATATATATACGTATTCTCCGGACTTCGCCATTTTCAGCCAGTTTCTCGCCTGCTGCATGACAAATTCCTCCGAACCGAGTCCTTCCACTTTGCGTTCCAGATTGGCTTTCTGGGACTCCAGATCTACCACTTCCTGCTTTTTGGCGGTTTCCTCATTGCGCAGCTCCATGATATTGTTCAGGGAGGACATCAGCATAATCCCCAGAATGAGCGCCGCGATGAGAATCACGACAAAATAGGATGTGACCGGTTTTCTCTGTTTTTTCTTTTTGGAAGACGATTTTCCATCCGACGAGGCTTCCGGCCGCTCCACCAGGTCCACTTCCTCCATGACCTGCGCACTCAGGGATTTTCTCCCCTTCCTGCGCCGTCTGGCAGCGGCTTTTTCCCGGTTTGCCTTTCGCCGGGCGGCCCGTTCGGCATCCAGATCGATTACATTGGAATCATTGTTCAGCACCGTATTATCAATCTGGCTTTTCTTTCTTCTGACTCTTTTCTTTCTCTTCTTACTCATCGCTCTCACCGGCTTCCCCGGATTCCTCCGCCGCCCGTTCCTCACCGGCCAGCGGGAGCATCACCGTTACTTTCGTGCCGACGCCCTCGACACTGTCGATGGTAATCGTCCCGTTGTGCGCTTCCACGATATTTTTGGCAATGGAGAGCCCGAGCCCGGTGCCTCCCATGGCTCTGGACCGCGCTTTGTCAACACGGTAGAATCTCTCGAATACACGGTCTATATCGTCCCGGCTGATGCCGATGCCGTTGTCCGCCACGGTGAAAATCGCGGCATCCCCTTCAATGCGGGAGTCCACAATAATCCGGCCGCCGTCGGATGTATATTTAATTGCATTGGTCAGAATGTTGAGCACGACCTGCTGGATCCGCTCTTTATCGGCCATTACATCGATATGGGCGTCATCCACAAAATTGCAGACCACGTCCTGTTCCTTTGCTCTCGCCATCAGCTTGACCTTGCGGACACAGCCGGCAAGCAGCGCATTGATATCCAGCCGTACCGGATTGAGTTTTTCACTGTTGTTATCCAGTCTGGACAGCTGCAGCAGATCGGTAACGAGATGTGTCATCCGCTCCGCCTCATCTTCAATAACCCGCAGGAAGCTGGTCCGGGTATCTTCATCCACGCCGCCGTCCAGCATCGTTTCGGTGTAGCTTTTAATGGTTGTGATCGGGGTGCGCAGCTCATGCGATACATTTGCGACAAAATCTCTCTGCATGCTCTCCAGGCGATGCCGTTCCGTCACATCCTGAATCAGCATGATCACGCCGATGTCCTGTTCGTCATCCGTCATAAAGCGGGCATACCGCACCGACAGATGCCTGCCGTCGTAATCCACTTCCTCACTGATGACACGGCTGGACATCGTGCGGGCAATACCGTCCGCAATATCGTCTTTCCCCAGACGGTTCATAATGCCATTGAAACCGGATTCCGCCGCCTCTTCATCTGTCATATTCAGCAGTGCCGTAGCCGCAGCATTAATATGAATGATATTGCCGTCCAGGTCGGCTGCAACCAGACCGTCCGCCATATAGCGCAGGATCGTCTCCAGCTTGCTTTTCTCGTTGGTGATTTCCCGGATCTGGTTGTCCAGCTGGATGCCCATTTTATTGAACATCTCCGTCAGCCGGCCGATTTCATCCCGTGAACGAACCTCCATCACTTCGGAGAAATTGCCGTCTGCCATACGCTGCGCCTGTTCCGTCAGCCGGTTCACCGGACCCGTTATGCTGGACGCGATAATCATGGCCAGCAGGAATGAAATGAGCAGCGCGATGAGCATGGCCTCCAGATAGAGGGTCTTTGCCTCATCGATCACCTTGTACGAATCCGACATATCCACGCGGACATACATCACGCCGTTCACGGCTCCGTCCGCTTCCAGCGGTTTCGCATAATTCAGGACACGCAAATTACCGGACAGCGTCTGCTCGCTCTCCGCAACCGTGCCCTCCAGGGCTTTTTCCGCCACGGACCGGTCGAGCGAAGAATCCGCATTCTCCGAACCATTGGCGGCCATAATATTCAGTTCCCGATCGAGAATATATAACTCGTATTCCGTGCCGAATTCCCATTCATCCAGCGCACCGGCGGGAAGTCCCGTTCCGGCGGCCACAGCGGCAGCCTCTTCATCCGACATGGCGTGGATGACAGCATCCGCCGCACGGGACGCATTGTTCCGCATAAAACGATGCTGGCTTACGCCGATCCTGTTCACAATAAAGATGCCGGCTATCGCCATTACGATGAAAATGACCACGAAAAACGACAGAAATATACGCCATTTAAGGCTATGTTTCATTGTTCTCATGCGATCGCACATATCCCCCTGAAATTACTGTTCCCTGAACGGAACAGCTTTATCAGTTGCTTTTAAAATAGTAGCCGACGCCTCTCCGGGTAGTAATGTATTTCGGATTGCTCGGATCGTCTTCTACCTTCTCCCGCAGCCGGCGGACGGTTACGTCTACCGTGCGGATATCTCCGTAATACTCGTATCCCCAGACCTTTTCCAGAAGCTGTTCCCGGGAGAACACATTGTTCTCATGGCCTGCCAGATAACGGAGCAATTCAAATTCACGCAGCGTCAGTTCCAGCGTGACGCCTCTTTTCTTCACTTCGTACCGGTTCATATCGATCACCAGATCGCCGAATTCGCGGATACTCGGAGCCGCGGAATCCACTTCCGGCCCAAGCGTCAGAGACGCCCGGCGAATATTGGCCTTGATTCTGGCAAGCAGTTCCCGGATGCCGAATGGTTTTGTCATATAATCATCGGCGCCGAGTTCCAGTCCCAGTACCTTGTCAACCTCTTCCTCTTTGGCCGTGAGTATGATGATCGGCACGATGCTCTTCTCCCGGATTCTTCTGCATACTTCAAAGCCATCCAGTTTCGGCAGCATAACATCCAGCAGCACCAGATCCGGATCGTTTTCCTCCTGGCTGCTGATCGCTTCTTCACCGTCATAGGCGGTGAAGACCATATAGCCTTCTTTTTCCAGATTGTATTTAATAATATCAGAAATCGGCTTTTCATCCTCAACTACAAGGATCTTGCTTTTGGTTGCTTCACTCATAATCGCTTCCCCTTGCTATTCTATCTATCGAATTCCCGGCGGTTTATTCTGCCGGAGATCAGACAGCATACTCGCTAGTTATTTTACCACATCGGGAGAAGTAATTCAAATCCGGTAAAATCCGCCCGGCAAATCCTGTGCAGAAAGCCGCTTTCGAAGGCTTCCGTGCAGCAGCCGGACACCATTCCTACTGCCTTCCCGTGACGGCCTGCAGCTTCTCCGCGAAACAGGCACAGCGAACGCCGTCCCTGGTCGTTCCGGAATCCTCACAAACCTTGCAGTCATACTGCATTTCCATATAATCTTCCGGATAGCCGGCCTGTTCCAGCAGCTGTTTTTTCTCATCCAGAAGATGATCCAGAGTCTGCCGCAGCCGGTCCGCTTCTTTTTTATCCACCCGGCCGCCGCGGAAAGCCGCCCGGCCTCTTTTCACATTGGCATCCCGGATCAGGTCATCCAGCTCCTTTACCCGCGGAATCCGCTGATAAACTTCCCGGATATGCTCTTCCATTTCCGCCCGGTGCCGTTTTCTCGCTTCATCATAGGACCGCATGACCAGCTGCACCGCACCGGCACCGGTATGCTGTGCACCGGCGCCGCCGGCCTGGCTGCCGTTCCGGTCTTCTCCGCTGTTCCATCCGCGGAGCACTTTATCAACATAATTGATATTCGGGTTAGATATGCCACTGGTCTTTCCGCACGCTTTGAGCACGGTTTCCATGGAACAATCCAGTTCCTCGAACCAGCTGTCTATTTTTTCCGCTTCATCCTCCGTCGGATTTCTCCGGAAGCCCAGCGCCTGCATGACCCTGCGCCGGTTAACCCGGTTCTGTTCGGTTTCATTCAGCAGCTTTTCCGCCGCTTCCACACTCTGAATGCCCCGTTCGATCCAGTCCCGCAGCACCGCAGCCGCATAACGGAATCCTGCCTGTTTCCGTCTTTCCACACAGAACTGATAGACATAGATGATGAAATCCGGCGGCAGTCCGTCCTCTTCAAGCCAGGACAGGATGGTTTCCGGTTCCTTTCCTTCCAGCATTCTGCCGGTGACGGATTCTATTTTCAGATAAAGATCCCGCAGATCGGCATCCCGCAGGACGGGATTCCGCGCCGCTTCGCCGCGGTCGGTTTCCTGGAGTTCCGGGGCGTACAGCTGTTCCTTGAGACTGAGAAATTCCACCGCATAATGGAAACGGTCTGAGGGATCCTCATAATGCTTGCGGATCACGCCGCATTTTTCCCAGTGATTCCATGCCTGCAGCACCCGCTCTTCTTCCATGTTCAGATGACTGGCGATTCTGCTGTTGGAGGCATTTTCATCCCCGGCGGACATCAGGCCGGTCAGATATACTTTGACAAAATCCTCCTCCGCGTCCGGCATGTAATCGATGAGGAACATATTTTCAACGGATGTATTTTCCAGATATACGTCTCTTACTTTTCTGCGAAAAAAATTCATAGTTTCCTCCCGTCCGGCAAAAAGAGCTGCTGCGTCACGGAACGGATTCCGCCGGCAGCAGCCCCGCCGCGGAGCCGTTATTTTTCAAATAATGCCGCTCTTACCATAGTCTGATCGCGGTCCGGACCAACCGAAACGATCTTCACCGGAACGCCGGTGAATTCTTCAATAAATGCAATGTATTCCTTTGCTTCCTGCGGCAGATCGTCATAATTTCTGCAGCCGGTGATCGGTGTATTCCAGCCTTTTAATTCTTTGTATACCGGTTTGCTCTGTCCGATGACATCCAGGCTGGCCGGGAAGTCGGTCAGGACCTGTCCGTTATAGTCATAGCCCACACAGACATTAATCGTCTCAAACTGATCCAGTACATCCAGAAGCATGAGAGAAATGCCGGTGAGGCCGTTCACGCGGGCTGCGTAGCGGATCACCACCAGGTCCAGCCAGCCGCAGCGGCGCGGACGGCCGGTGGTCACACCGTATTCGTGACCGATCTCACGGATTTTATCGCCAATCTCATTATCTTCTTCGGAAACGAACGGACCGGCGCCTACCCGTGTAGTATACGCCTTCACAATACCGATCACTTCGTCCAGCAGGCGAGGACTGATGCCTGCACCCGTGGAGAATCCGCCGGACACCGGGTGGGAGCTGGTCACGTACGGATAGGTGCCGAGGTCGATGTCCAGCATCGTACCCTGCGCGCCTTCAAAAAGGACTTTCTTGCCTTCCCGGATCGCATTATAAACCAGGACACTGGTATCCGTAATGTATGGCTTGAGACGCTTCGCATAGTCGCAGTAGGTCTCCAGAATTTCTTCTTTGTTAAGAGGTTCCTCTCCGTACAGTTTGACGATCATATCATTTTTAATGTCAATCTGCGCGGACAGCTTGCTTCTGAACAGCTCGTCGTCCAGCATGTCGCAGCCCCGGAGGCCTACTCTGGCCATTTTGTCCATGTAACATGGTCCGATGCCCTTATTTGTGGTTCCCACTTTGCTGCTGCCCTTTGCTTTTTCTGTCAGTCCGTCGAGCACCTTGTGGTAAGGGAATACAATATGTACCCGGTCACTGATGAAGAGATTCTTTGTGTCGATCCCGTCTTTCTCCAGATCTGCCAGTTCTTCAAAAAAGCCGGCCGGATCGAAAACCACACCATTTCCGATCACATTGACCGCGGTTGGATTGAGTATTCCGGACGGAATCAGATGCAGCGCATATTTTTTCCCGTCGATAACAACGGAATGATCGGCATTGTTGCCGCCCTGTGCGCGGACGACTACATCCGCTCTCGTAGCAAGATAGTCAATGGCTTTGCCCTTGCCTTCATCACCCCACTGCGTGCCTACTACAGCTATTGTTGACATATTGATATCCTCCTGTTCAGATCTGCATCGGACTCTTGTCCGCAAATTTCGTATATTTTCCCAGCCAGGCCAGTTCGACCGTCCCGGTTGGGCCATTTCTCTGCTTCGCTATATTTACCTCTGCGATATTCGGTTTTTCCGTCTCCGGATTGTAATATTCATCTCTGTAAAGGAACATTATCACATCGGCGTCCTGCTCAATGGCGCCGGACTCACGGAGATCCGACAGCTGCGGCCGGTGATCCTGCCTCTGTTCCACGGCACGGGACAGCTGCGACAGTACAACGACCGGGCAGCCGACATCTCTGGCCATTTCCTTCAGCATACGGGACAGGGTGCTGACTTCCAGCTGCCTGCCTTCGGAAAAGCCTTTGATGCTCATCAGCTGCAGATAGTCGATGACAATGAGATTCAACGGCTGTTTGGCCTGCAGTCTGCGGCATTTATTCTTCATTTCGGAAATGGAAATGCCCGGTGTATCGTCCACGACGATGCGTGCTCCGGCCAGGCGGTCAAAAGCCAGATTGAGATCCTCCCATTCCCGCCGGGACAGATTGCCCGTACGGAGCTTGGAGAGTTCGATGCCGGCCTCCATGCTCAGCATTCTTTCCCCGATCTGGGACGCCGCCATTTCCAGTGAAAAAATCATGACGCCCGCATGCCCCTTCAACGCAGCATTCTGCGCCAGGCATAGAGCAAAAGAGGTTTTGCCCATACTCGGTCTGGCCGCCACGATGATGAGATCCGACTTCTGCAGACCGGATGTCTTCATATCCAGATCCGCGAATCCGGTTGTCAGCCCCACCATGTTGCCTTCCGTTTTGGCTCTTTCGTCAATTTCACTCAGATTTTCCCAGAGAACATCTTCCAGTCTCCGGAAATCTCTTTTCTGTGTAACGCGGGAAATGTTCAGTATTTCCCGCTCGGCGGAAGCCAGCACATCCTGCACATCGGCTTTCGGATCATAGCTGGCGTCCAGAACAGATGAAGATGTCCGGATGAGTTTCCGGAGCATCGATTTTTCCCGGATGATTTCCGCATAGGAGACTGCATTCGAAGAAGAGGGGACATCTCCCGCCAGCGCTGCGACATAGGAACGTCCTCCTACAAGATCCAGCGTGCCGCGCCGGGAGAGTTCTTCGGAAACCGTAACAATATCCACGTTTGTATTCCCGCCCCGGCGTTTTATCTCTCTTGCCGCCTCAAATATTTCTTTATGATTCTGGGTGTAAAAATCCTCCGGATTCAGTATTTCCAGGACATCCATGGTGACATTGTCGTCCACCATCATCGCGCCCAGCACACTGCGCTCCGCATTATCACTGTGAGGAGGGATTCTTTCTGCCATACCGCATACCCCATTCCGTCTGTTTTATCAGATTGAAACGTTAATCCTGACTTTTGCGTTAATGTCCGAAAAGCTTGATTTCTGCTTCATATTCGCCAACGGTCTTGATCGGAGAAGAAATCCGGATCTTCTTTTTATCAATATCGTATCCCTTCTGTTCCTTAATCGCATTGGCGATATCCACATTGGTTACCGCTCCGAACAGCCGGCCGCTGTCTCCGCCTTTGGAAACCAGGTTAATCACTTCACTTTCCAGTGCTTCGCGGATTACGATAGCTTCCGCCTTATCTTTTTCACGCTGTTCCGCTTCCGCCGCCTTCTTGTTCTCAAGTGCTTTAATATTTCCTG
Source organism: Bacillota bacterium (assembly GCA_017534025.1). Classification (GTDB taxonomy): domain Bacteria; phylum Bacillota; class Clostridia; order Peptostreptococcales; family Anaerovoracaceae; genus RUG708. Next base: position 9,757 of record JAFWDF010000113.1, on the reverse strand, counting down.
CCGTAGCTTCCTTGGCCAGCTTCTTCGGCAGCAGCATATTCCGGGCATAACCGTCACTCACTTTTACAATATCGCCTGCTTTCCCCAGAGATCTTACATCTTCGAGCAAAATAACTTTCATTTCTGTCCCTCCTCCGTCAGATCCGCCTGCAGCGGTTTCTCTGACTTTCTCTATTTATCTTTTTCTTTCGCCTTTTCTTTCAGCTCTCTCGTTTTTTTCAGTTCTTTCTGACGCTGTTCCTTCAGTTTTGCTTCTTCCACATCCTGAAGGTATTCGTCGATCGCATTCTTCACTATGACGACCGCCTCGTCAAAACCGGTTTTCAGCTGCGCGCCGGCCATTGTCAGATTGCCGCCGCCGCCAATTTTCTCCATAATCAGCTGCACATTTACCTGGCCCAGCGATCTGGCGCTGACCCGAACCGTGCCGTCCTGTTCCTGCCCCAGCACGAAGGATGCCTTCAGCCCGCGGATTTCCAACAGCTGATTGGCTACAGAGGAAATCAGAACCGCTACGTCGGAATTCGGCTTGCGCAGGAACCCCATGACCATATCACCATCCAGCCGTTCAATCCCGGAAATAATCTTCGCTTTCTCCCGGAACTGCGAAATGTTCGTCTGGAAAAATCTCCGTACCTGAATCGTATTGGCACCTTGCCGTTTCAGCCAGGAGGCCGAATCGAACGTCAGCACGCCGGTTTTAATGGAGAAGTCCCGGGTATCCAGAACTATGCCGGATAACAGGAGACTGGCTTCCAGATCACTGAGCGGTTTTTTGCCGTTCAGGGCGTACTGCAGCATTTCCGTCACCAGTTCGGATGCGGAAGAAGCATACGGTTCCAGATGCAGCAGCATCGGATTTTTTACTATATCCGGATTCTTACGATGATGGTCAATGATAACGATGCGATGGGATATATCCAGTAATTCCGCACAGTCCGCAAGACTCGGCCGGTGTGTATCCACCATGATCACCAGGTCATCCGCGGTTGCCGTGCTCACCGCCTGTTCGGATTTGATAATATTGTATTCTCCCGACTCCTGCGCCAGTTTATACGGCGTTTCGATTGCCTTGGAAGTGTTTACTATGATATAGGCGGTCTTCTGTCTGGACCGAACCATCCGCGCCACACCGACGGCCGCGCCGAACGCGTCCATATCCGGAATCCTGTGGCCCATAATAAAGACTTTCTCTGACTGGTCGATGAGCTGGAGCAGCGCTGCGGATACGGTCTTGGAACGGCCTTTGTTCCGCTTGCCGCCGGCCAGCTGCTTGCCGCCGAAGTATTCGGTATTGCTTTCCGTGCTGACTACGGCCTGATCGCCGCCGCGTCCCAGGGCGAGATCCAGTGCCGCCAGGGCAAACTCGTTGCTCTGCGCCAGTGTCTTGCCGCCCGCGCCCGCTCCGATACTGAGCGACGCCGGAATATCTCCTCCGGTCGGCAGCTCTCTGACTTCATCCAGAATCGGAAATTTATTCTGCATCGTGATATCCAGATTTCTGTAGTCACAGATCAGGACAAACTTCATTTTGGACACACGTACCAAAGCGCCTCTGGTCTTAATGGCCCACTGGCGGATCAGTTTTTCAATTTCACCGGACAGCGCCGCTTTCCGGTCATCCGGTGCCTGCTCCAGAATGTCATCCAGATTGTCCAGCCGGATATGAATGACACAGGACCGTTCCTCTGCATGCGTCTTTTTCAGCTGTTCATACTCGGTTACATCCAGCCAGTGCAGCATGCGGAACTGGTAGTCACGGACTTCGTTCGCCTCCGGAAGCTGTTCTTCCTGATGCAGCGGACGCAGATTCATATCCTGCAGATCCGCCGGCGGCGTTCCGTCCGGACCGGTCACATCCGCCGCGTATTCCGTTGCACGGACACGGAAGAACTTTTTAATGGAGGAGATCCAGACTACACGTTCGGACAACTCACTGTGGGTCATCCGGTTCATCTTCAGACCGGTGAGATCGAATATCTTCCGGTTGACCATGCCTTCTTCCCGCTGGAATAATTCTTCAAATGTTTCATTGCACCATAATATGGTTCCGGTCTGATCGATCATACATACCGGATACGGATTGTTCAGGACCGAGGCCAGCAGGGAAGCGTTCAGCTCCCCCTTTACATCGGAAAAGATATCCTCCAGTGTCAGCCGGCTGCTGACCAGCAGCCAGGCTCCGTTGACCAGCAGAACTGCTGCAGCTATTACGCAGACCGGAATCAGCATATCCGGATGCCGGTAATATATCAAGGCAGCTGCCACGATCACGGCAACCGTAAACAGTAATGAAACTATTAATGCTTTTCGTAATCTGTGTTTGTAATTATCCATAATCAGCTCAAACCCGCGGCGTCGCCGCTTCATTCAGTTTTTCGCAAATCTATTTCGGGCAATAAAATAGTATATCACACCTGTCAAATACAGACAATGTCTGCACCGGAAGTGCTTCATCACAGTCGTTTTTTGTGTTTCCAGCTGCCGCGGAAATAATGGATCCACGTAACAAGAAACGCGAATGTAAAACCGAACATAATATTCATCCAGATAATCCGGTAGCCAAATGCCGGAACATTCCGGAGAGTGTATGTGCTCAGCACCCGCATTGTCAGTGCAGTCGTTGCCACCAGCGTTGCCGCCATTGCATCGCCGGCTCCCTGGAACAATCCCAGAACCGGAAAATACAGGCTGAACAGCAGCATGGCCACTGCCGTAAACCGCAGATGCTGGTGACAGTAGAAAAAGGCATCCTCACTGATGCTGAAAAGCCGGATCAGCGGATCGGAAAATACGAACGCGAGCAGAGACAGTACGGCAGTTCCCAGAAAACTGATTCCGATGGTCTGCCGGATTCCGGTACGGATGCGGTCCATGCGGCCGGCGCCGATATTCTGGCCGGTATAGGTCGCCATGGTGATCTGCAGAGAAGAGGCAGGCATTAACATATATACTTCCAGCCGCTGCCCCACCGTGAACGATGCGGTCATCGCCTGACCGAATTCGTTGACGGCTCTCTGTAAAAGGAAGAATCCCATGGATACGATCATCTGCTGTAAAGCCATCGGAAAACCGACGGTCAGCACACTCTTCCAGACCGCCGGATCGAAATGCAGATCCGTTCTCTTAAAACGAAAGATTTCATATTTTCTGAACATGTAAAAAAATGCCGCTGCCATGGATCCCAGCTGTGCGATGCCGGTTGCCAGAGCCGCTCCTGCCACACTCATGTTCAAAGCGGCTACAAAAAGCAGATCCAGCAAAATATTTGCCCCTGACGCAATCAGCAGAAAGTAAAGCGTCGCTTTGCTGTCGCCTACAGCACGAAGTACGGCAGCTACGATATTGTAGCCGAATTGAAAGAGCAGACCCAGCGCATAGATCCTGAAATACATCACGGCCATCGCCAGAAAGCTTTCTGAAGCCGCCATGAGGCCGCCAAGGACCGGACGGGCAGCCAGTATTGCCGCCACCGTTGCAGCCAATCCCATAAACAGCATCAGACCGATACTTCCGGCAGCTGTCCGGCGCATTTCGTCATAAGCGCCCCGCCCGAACTGCTGGGCGATGATTACTCCGGCACCCGCGGAAAACCCGTTTGCCAGCGACAGGAAGAACATGACCAGCGAGTGGGAAGTTCCGACTGCAGCAAGAGCGGCTTCCCCCGCATACTGTCCCACAATAATAGTATCTACGGTATTATACAGCTGCTGCAGGAGCTGTCCCAGCAGCACCGGCACCGCAAATGCCAGAATCAGTTTCCAGGGTTCGCCCTGAATTAATGATTTTTCTTTCATACATTTACACCCTGACGAATTATACCATATCCCCAGCGGCTTCTGACTTGTTAATTTGCCGCAAAACTGCTACAATGATCTGCGATAATCAATGCATGCAAAATATTATTTCTGAAATAACACAAAACGGAAGTTCCCCGCCTGCAGGGCGGCGGGTTCCAATCATTACAGGAGGTATTTCTATGATTTACGTAATCGGACACAAAAATCCGGACACTGACTCCATCTGTTCCGCCATCGGATACGCCGCTTTCAAAAGCGCGCTGACCGGCGAAGAGTTTGTTCCGGCCAGGGCAGGGGAGCTGAATCCGGAAACAACATTCGTGCTGAAGCGTTTCGGCGCAGAAGCCCCGGTGTTCCTGGAAAGCGCAGCCGGCAAGGACATTATCCTGGTCGACCACAATGAAACAGCGCAGGCGGTTGACAATGTTGCCGAAGCCAATATCCGGGAAATCATCGACCATCACAAAATCGGAGATGTGCAGACGAAGGATCCGATCTATTTCAGAAATATGCCGGTCGGCTGCTCCGCGACGATCGTTTATCTTCACTTTACGGAAAATAATCTGGCTCCGGACAAAACCACTGCTGGCCTGCTGCTCTCCGCGATTCTGTCCGATACACTTGCGTTCCGTTCGCCTACCTGCACAGAGATGGACGTAAAAACAGCAGATGCGCTTGCGCAGATTGCCGGTATCGAAGATATTCAGGGATATGCAAAAGAAATGTTCAAGGCCGGCAGCGAACTGGCAGGAAAAACACCGAAGGAAATCCTGTATCTCGACTTCAAGAAATTCACGGCGGGTGACACCACTTACGGAGTAGGCCAGGTCACTTCCATGGATGCTGATGAACTGGCGGAACTCAAAGGCACGATGACCGAATATATGAATTCTTCATTTGATGAGCACGGCGTGGATATGCTTTTCCTCCTGCTCACCGATATTCTGGACGAATCCAGCGAAATGCTCTGTGCCGGCAAAAACGCCGATGAAACCGTTCAGAAAGCCTTTACTTCCGCGGAAGAAGGCAGATATTATCTCAAAGGTGTTGTATCCAGAAAGAAGCAGGTCATTCCTGCACTGACAGAAGCTCTGTCATAATAAAATGATAAATCGGAGGCGTGTTTCGCAGCAGCGGAACGCGCCTCTTTTTCGTTTTTGGATTATATAATTTCCTTTATTTTCCAGTTGGCGCGTGATATACTTTTTTACGGGCATCAGGATGCGGCATAATTATCTCCTGTCCGGTAATCAATCACCACTCCAGGCTGAACGTTGAAACAGAATACATGAAACCGAATGCTTTCTCCCCGGTCTTCCACAGATTCCGCTTCCAGAAGGACACCTCTGGCAAGCAGATCTTCTCCTTCAAACACCGGGGTAACTCTGTACAGCACATGACAGTCTGAAGTATGAATATATGAAGCAATCTGATTTTCAAAAGGAAGCATTCCTTCCACATTCATATACCGGGTTCCCGTAATCAGGTTTCTTTCATTATCGTTTTCTCCGGTCAGCTGATAGCCGATCATATGGCAGCGGTTATAAAGATACATACCGTCTATAAAATCATAGCGCACAGTCTTCCAGCCGCTCGGTTTAATCATCCCGATAGATCCCCGTTCCAGGACCGGCATCAGATCAGTTCCTATACATGCCATTGCGGTGGTACACCGCCCGAGCTGATCCATCTCACCGTATGTTTCACGTGAAACATCTGTAAACATGTTTTCCGTAAAATGCGGAACGCCTCCATTAATATCTGCATACGGAGAACCGTTATACTCCGGCAGGTCCTCCGGAACGAGAAACTGTGTACCATCGGAATACTGCAGAGAACCGTTCGGCATCCTCTGCACGCCGGTGTTCTCATCAGTGATCTGGTCTGTCCTGTCATCCCGTTTACCGTTCAGCAGCTGCACGGTATGAGAGTACAAATCCTCCATCCATGGCCGCAGCATAGTATTTTCTTTTAAAGTGCATCCGGTAATGCTGCTTACCCAAATTGCCGCTGACAACATAAGAGTAAGCATCTTTTTCCCGGATAAAAACTGTTTGTTCTGTTTCATCTGTTTCTCCGCTGAAAAACTGAAATAACCAAAATCGACACGAACACGCATTTTTTGGAATGAAAAGATCCGAATAGTTGAATCTGCCGTCCGGATCTTTGTATTCTTGCTGCAGCGACAGTATTCCTGTCCGCTTTTAACATGCTGTTCTGAGCGCAGTTCTGCCTTCCATGGCAGTCTGCTGATAATGAGAAGAAAAAGGAGAACTATTATGAAAACAACCGAGAAGCTCCCGTCATCCGATACAACCCGGGATTCTGCATTTGATCCTGCCCGCCGGGTTCCCGCCAAACATTTTAAAGCCCATTATTCCGACGGAACCTGTGTAATGTGCGGAACAAAACATATTGAACGCGGCCGGATACTTCACGGACACTGCGTCTGCGAAGAGTGCGTCGAATACATCCTCTCCGAGAACGAACGAAACGACCGCAGCAGCCAAACCCGGGGGAAAGATCTTCCGGACGAAGAAGATGCGGGCGAAAAAGGGGAGAAGTCCGTTTCGCTTCAATCCTCGTGAAATACAATCGACCGGAGACTATTTCCTCTATTTATGGTACGTTTCATGACGGATAATTTTAAAGCACCGGTAAATCTGTTCAGCCAGAATCACCCGCATCAACTGATGCGGGAATGTCATTTTGGAAAAAGAAAGCCGAAGGTCTGCACGCTGCAGCACTTCCTCCGATAAACCCAGACTGCCTCCAATGATAAATACTATACGGCCTGTGCCCATGTTCATGCGGTCCTCCAGCAGTTCGGCAAATCGAACCGAATCATATTGTCTGCCCTGCACATCCAGCGCAATGACATAGGAATGCTCTTTAATAGCTTCGATGACAGCCCGGCCTTCCGTTTCTTTCACCGCAGTTTCATCTGCGGCGGAAGAGTTTGCAGGAAGGCGGGCTTCCTTTAATTCTGTCACTGAAAAATTACAAAATCGCCCGAGCCGCTTGGCATATTCCGCAACCGCTTCTCTCCAGTATTTCTCTTTCAGTTTTCCGATGCAAATAATATCAATATTCATGGTCGTTTCCTGCTGTCTGTATTTTGATTCGCTTCTTCTACCATAATACGCAAAAGGCGCCAGACTGCAAGTCTGGCGCTCTATTTAATCTGATTTTAAGAATGAACGGCTGTTAATTTCCAAAGAAATTATTGAACAAATCACCCAGGCCTCCCGGACCGTATCCGAAGCCATTGCTGCCATCTTCCGGCTGCTGCGGCATCTGGCCGTTGTTTTCATTCTGGCCTTCACTGAACGGATCATTTTCGTTATTCTGATCCTGTTCATTCTGTTCCTGCGGAATCGTTTCCGTCATCTGCGATGCACTGCCCAGAACTACGTCCACAGTGATTTCTTCTTTGTTTCGCTCTACCGTAACCGCAATGGTATCACCCGGGCGATAATTGATCAGCTGCTTCTTCAGACTGCTCATGCCGTCTACATCATGGCCGTCTACCGCTACGATTACATCCCCCGGCTGCAGACCGGCATTAGCCGCACCGCTGCCGCTGAATATCTCATTTACATACACGCCTTTCTTTGTATTGAATTCCTTATCAAGGCTGGATGCAACTGCCGCCAGATCATATCCGTTGATGCCGATATATGCACTTTCAAAAGTTCCGGTCTCCATGATCTGGTGGATAATCGGAATAGCTACATTAATCGGAATCGCGAAACCGAGTCATTCTGCCGAGGACGCCTTGGCACTGTTAATGCCGATGATCTGTCCGGAACTGTTGATCAGAGGGCCGCCGGAATTACCGGAATTAATGGACGCGTCGGTCTGGATTAATCCGTCCATGGTATTGCCTGTTGTAGCAGTAGGTGAAGACGCTACCGTTATTGACCGGTTCAGTCCACTGATAATACCGGACGTTACGCTGCGTTCAAAATCCAGGCCCAGCGGATTGCCGATCGCCAGCGCGTAATCCCCAATGTGAACCGTGTCGGAATCTCCCAGTTCAGCCGGTACCAGACCGCTGGCTTCGATCTTGACAATAGCCAGGTCAAGACTGGAATCGTTCCAGAGAATGGTTCCGCTATACTCCGTACCGTCATAGAGATCAACCGTAATTGTCTCTGCATCGCCATCATTAACTACATGAGAATTTGTCAGAATGTATCCGTCCTCCGAAACAATCAGGCCGGTTCCGATTCCCATGGACTCGCCGGACTGCAGCCCGAAAATGGTTTCTGTAAGAGTCTGGGATACCGTGCTTATTCCCACAACGGAAGGCATTGTCTTTTCCGCGATCACGGACGCCGCGTTGAGGCTGTCCACATTGTCGGTAATGCTTACTGTACCGGTTCCGTCCGCTGCTGATCCTCCGCCGGCAACACTGCTCACTTTGTTGCCGATCACTGACCCGGCATATCCTCCGCCAAAACACATCAGTACAGCCAGAACGCCCGCCAGTATTTTTTTCAGCAGGCCGTTACCGGATTCCTTGCTTTTTACTGGTTCCTCCGGTATCGGGCTGAAAGTCCCGCCGCCTTCAGTATCCGAATAAATCGAACTGAAACTGCCTGAAATTCTCTCTTTATTATTCGCTTCTTCTATAACGTCTTCTTCCCCGGAAGTGCCTTCGTCATCCCCAAATGCCCATGACCATGGTTCAGACTCCTGTGTTTCAGTCGAAAATACATCTACTGATGAACCTTTTGCAACACTGTAATCCACTGCAGCTGCCTTTGCTCCTGCCAATGGCCCTTCCTGCGCAAAAGCACCGGACTCAGCAGCAGATGCAACATGATCGGCTCCGGCTGTCTCTGCATTTGCCGCCGCTGCCTGTGCTTCAGCTGCCTGCGCTTCTTCCGCAGCCGCCCGTTCTGCCGCGCTCCATTCTGCGTCCTGTGCCGCGCTTGCCGCTTCATTGTCCGCGTCATCTACCGCCGCTACAATTTTGCCGGCAGCATCGCTGAGAGAGGAAAATTCCCGTACCGGTTTTGCGTCTGTCGTTTCCGATTCCGGTTCTGTTTGCTCAGGATTATCCGGATCCGACTCTGCTGGTTCGGATTTTTCCGTTTCCGGAGCTTCCGATTCCGTCATCTCCGGTTCCGGCGCACCTGGTTCCGGATTTTCCGGTTCTGATACTTCCGAATCCGTCTTTGCCGGTTCCGTATCGACAATCTCCGGTCTTTCCGTATCTTCTGTCTTTTCCCGTTCCGGATTTTCCGGTTCCGACTCTTTTATGCCGTCATTTACTTTGATTTCATCATCCATAATGTTTCCTCCCGAGAAACGTTATCTCAAATTTCCGCGATGCCGCTCAGGCCGTCCCGCTTCATTACATTAATACTATAATCTCTGCCAGGATAAAATCCATGCTCCTCCAGAATATTCTTTACAGTCTGTTCCGCCAGGAGAGGGAAATTGTTTTCCCTGCTCAAATGCGCCAGAAATATTTTTCTGTACCGGTCCATTCCGCTCATACAATCAGCCAGCGTTTCCCCGGCAGTTTCATTTGACAGATGACCTCTGTCACCCAGAATCCGCCTCTTCAGATGATATGGATACGGGCCGGCTTTCAGAACATTGATTTCATGGTTGGCTTCAAGTACAATCAAATCTGCTTCTTTCATGCAGTCCGCGGCTTCCTGCGGCACATATCCAGTATCCGTCATGATCAGCATACTCGCATCTCCGCTTGTAATGGAATAGCAGACCGGATCCGCTGCGTCATGAGACACGGGGATCGACCGTATCGTCATATCTCCCACTCGGATTGTCTCGCCTGCGCAAAATGTGTCAAGCTGTTCCGGATCCCGAATCTGCCCGGCAATGCATTCTCCGGTACCGCCCGTAGCATATATTTTCCAATTTGGATTTTGTTTTGTCAGTACCCGCAGTCCTTTCACATGATCAGTATGTTCATGTGT
>JAFWDF010000112.1 GCA_017534025.1 Bacillota bacterium | reverse complement strand
ATGTCCGCCTTCATTACTGTGCATAACATTAATATTCTATCATAATATTAATGATTCCGACAGTAACCAAAAAGGACAGTTTGAAAAAACTGACTAATTGCCGCAAATCAAGTTTCGTCACAGAGCTTTCACAATTACATCACAAAACTCTGAAAAAAATTATTGAATTATCACATTGCAGGTATAGAATAAGTAAGTGTGCGGCGCGCGGCCGCATTTTTGCCGGATGATACCGGCAAGGGAATCATTATTATTGAAGGGACGGTATACTTTATGATCGAGGTCAGGAATCTCACAAAAAAGTACGGAAATAACGTCGCCCTGGACGACTTGAGTTTTCATGTCGAGAAAGGGCGGATCTACGGATTTCTCGGTCCGAACGGAGCGGGAAAGTCGACGGCGATGAATATCATCACCGGGTATCTGGCGGCTACCGAAGGAGATGTGCTCATCAACGGGCACGATATCCTGAAGGAACCGAGGGCGGCCAGATCCTGCATCGGGTATCTGCCGGAACAGCCGCCGCTGTATCAGGAGATGACAGTGCGGGAATACCTGGATTTCGCGGCGGAGCTGAAGGGTATCGCGAAAGCGGACCGGTCGGCGGAAGTGGACCGGGCGGAGGAAACGCTGCAGCTGCAGGATGTGGAGGACAGGCTGATCCGCAATCTGTCCAAAGGGTATAAGCAGAGAGTCGGCTTTGCCCAGGCGCTGCTCGGCAAACCGGACATTCTCGTTCTGGATGAACCGACCGTCGGACTCGACCCGAAGCAGATTATTGAAATCCGCTCGCTGATCCGTCAGCTGGGCGAAGAACATACGGTGATCCTCAGCTCTCACATTCTCGCTGAAGTCAGTGAAGTCTGCGATCACATTATGATCATTTCCAAAGGAAAGCTGGTTGCCAGCAGCCCGGCGGAGGAACTGATGCAGAACATGCAGCCTGTGACAGTACTGAAAATTACTGCGCTGGCAGAGGAAGAAACCGCACGGAAGGTAGTAGAGGCTCTTCCGGATGTTGCAGAGTATTCGGTGCGCAGTGCGGCAGCGGACGATGCGGCCGTAGAGGTGGAAATACGCTACGACTCGCAGGAGGATCTCCGCGGGGAGATTGCCCGCGCGTTTACGGAAGCGGGGTGCACCATTATCCAGATGAATCGTGCAGAAACGACGCTGGAAGATGTATTCCTCGAACTGACAGCTGAAGATCCGGCGCTCGCGGAAGCAGCGGAAGCGGAAGACTCTGAAGAGGAAGCGGCGGTGCCGGAAGAATCCGAACCGGAAACGGCGGCGCCGGAAGAAATTGAGCAGGCGGATGTGCCGGAAGAAGAGGCTTCAAAGGAAGCTGCAGAAACAGTAAGTGAAGAAACAGACGGGGAGTCCGGAAAGGAGGAAGAGCATGCAGGCGATCTTTAAAAGAGAATTGCGTTCGTATTTCAGAACAATGACCGGCCCGGTATTCATCGCGGCTCTGATGGCATTTGTAGGCGTCTTTTTCGTTCTGATTAATCTCGTACAGGGGTATTCGTACTTTTCGGCGGTGCTGTCCAACATTACCATTATCTTCCTGCTGATCGTGCCGATTCTGACGATGCGGAGCTTTGCGGAAGAGAAGCGGGCGAAGACGGATCAGCTGCTGCTGACCTCTCCGGTATCGGTAACCGATATTGTCATGGGAAAATATCTGTCCATGATCGCATTGCTGGGCATCTGCTGCCTGGTAATGTGCCTGGCGCCGATCATTATCCATTTTTACGGCGGCGGATCACTGGCAGTGGATTTCATTGCCATTCTGGAATTTTTCCTGCTGGGATCGGCGTACATTGCTATAGGGATGTTTATCTCCACACTGACCGAGAGCCAGGTCATCGCGGCGGTGGGAACCTTCTTTATCCTGCTGCTCCTGCAGCTGGTGAACGGTTTTTCGAATCTGCTTCCGACTTCTGCCCGCGGTTCGTACGTGTGCTTTTTCGCGGTCATTCTGCTGATCGCGCTGCTGGTATACTATCTGACCAGGAATTATATTATCAGCGGCGGCGTGGCGGCAGCCGGCATCGTCGTCCTGACCATCCTGTTCTTTGCGAAAAAGACGATTCTGGAAGGGGCTTTTGCCGGTGCTTTATCTTCACTGTCACTGATTGCCCGTTTCGATGATATTATGAATCAGACGTTCAATCTTTCTGCGGTGATCTATTATCTGTCGGTCTGCGGTCTGTTTGTGTTCCTGTCGGTGCAGGCGATCCAGAAACGCAGATGGAGCTAGGAGGTGATGACTGTGTTTGATACAAAAAATGTAAAATACGGCGCGTACAGCGCTGCTCTGATCGCGGTCGTCATTGCCATCGTGCTCGTCATTAATATGGTTGCCGGGATGCTTCCGGACAGCGTGAACAAGGTGGACCTGACGGCCAACAAACTGTATTCCATCAGCGAGGAAACCCGTTCCGTGCTGAAGGATCTGGACCAGGATGTTACAATGACGGTTCTGGCGCCGGAGGATAAAGCAGAGGATATGCTGGTCAGAGTGCTGAACAAATATGAATCTGCATCCAATAAAATTACTGTGGAATATGTGGATCCGACCATTAACATGGCTATGGCGGATCAGTACAAGGATCTGACGGCGGGAAGCGTGATTGTCAAGTCCGAAAACCGGGAACGCACGGTAGATCTGAACAGCATTTTCCCGGCGGACTATGATTCCTATTACTCGACCGGACAGGTTTCCTACAATTTTGACGGGGAAGGACAGCTGACCAGTGCCATTGCCTATGTTACCAGCGGCAATCTTTCGAAGCTCTATACTGTGACGGGGCACGGCGAATCGGCTCTGGGCTCCTTAGCGGTAACGCGCATAGAACAGCAGAATCTGGAAACGGCGGAACTGAATCTGATGGCTGCGTCATCGATTCCGGAGGACTGTGACTGCCTGCTGATCAATGCGCCGCAGTCGGATTATACAGAATCCGAAGCCGGCCTGGTTCTGGATTACCTCCGGGACGGCGGCAAGGTAATCGTACTTTCCGCTTATGCGGAATCGGCGCTGACGAATTTCAACTCCATTCTTGATGCTTACGGAATTACGGTGAATGAAGGGATTGTAATGGAAGGTGCCAACCATTATTATCAGTATCCGATTTATGTACTCGGCACTCTGCAGGACAGTGACATCACTTCCGGAGTTATGAATTCCAATACTAATATTCTGGTGCCTTACGCATTGGGCTACACACTGCATGAAGCGGAAAATATTGAGACCACGGAACTGGTGACAACTTCATCCTCCGCTTATCTGAAAAAACCGGGCGATGACGGCTCCTTCGCCACGTTGGAAAAGGAGGATGGTGATCCGGAAGGAACTTACGATTTAGCGGTTCTGGCGACCGGTTCTTCCACTCTGGAAGAAGATAATGCGGCCGGTGAGTTAATCGCCATTTCCGCAGCTTCGCTGATTGATGACAATGTGAACCAGAGCTTTGGCCTGGGAAATCTGGATCTGTTCATGAGCTGCGTGGCGCATATGTGTTCGAATGAAGAAAATACCATGGTTTCCATTCCGTCCAAGAGTCTGTCTTCCGATCCGATCACAGTACCGCAGATGCATACACTGATCTGGGCGCTGGTCGCGGTCATTATCATTCCGCTGGCGGTGCTGATCGCAGGGCTGGTTATCTGGCTGAAGAGGAGAAAGAAATAATGGCTGAATACAAGGAAGGGATGAGCGGCGCGAAAAAGCTGATTATCCTGCTGGTTATACTGGCGCTGCTGCTCGGACTGTTTTTCGGAGTCCGTGCCTGGAACAAGCACCAGGAGGAAGCGGACCGGGGAACGCAGGTGCTGTCTTTTGAACCGGCGGATGTGACATCGTTCCGGTATACGCTGGACGGTGTGGAATATTCTTTTACCCGGGGGAAAGACGGCGGCTGGAGCTATGACCAGGATCCGTCCGGGACGCCGGATTCGGACAAGGTAGACAATATGCTGCAGGCGGCCGGTGATGTCTATGCGGAGACCATTGTCTCCGACAACCTGGATGAACTGGCGAAGTACGGACTGGAAAAACCGGTGTTTACACTGGATCTGACCCTGAAGGACGGGAGTGAGCACGGTCTGTATGAAGGCAGTGTGAACAGCATGAACGGTGTGACCTATGCCTGTATGAAAGGCGAAAGTCAGATCGTAGCGCTGGCATCTTCTGTCTCGGGATCTTTTCTCCCGGCTTCCGACCTGATGGAAGCAGCGGCTCAGGAAAATCTTTCTGAATAATGTGAATTTGTGGCCTGTCGGACAGTTTCTGTATCGACAGGTCACTTTTGTTAGTTTATACTTGATATAGAACATAGGCGGAATGAATCCGCCGGAAATGGTCGTGTCAGCCTGTGACAAGGAGGAATTCTATGGAAAGCAAAGCACTTGCAGATGTATTGAAAAATAATGCCTATCCCGGAAGAGGGATTGTGATCGGCCGTACCGGCGATGGAAAAAAGGCCGTGACCGCGTACTTCATCATGGGAAGAAGCGTCAACAGCAGAAACCGTATTTTTGTGGAAGATGGTGAGGGAATCCGTACGGAAGCCTTTGACCCTTCCAAGGTAGTGGATCCGAGTCTGATCATTTATGCTCCGGTCCGGGTTCTCGGCAATAAGACGATCGTGACCAACGGTGACCAGACCGACACTATCTATGAACTGATGGACAAGCAGCAGACATTTGAACAGTCCCTCAGAGGCAGACAGTTTGAGCCGGATGCGCCGAACTACACACCGAGAATCTCCGGCATCATGCACGTTGAAGGCGGCAGTTTTGCGTATGCCATGTCCATGATCCGCACGGACAACGGAGATCCGGAATCCTGCATGCATTTCACATACGCGTACGATTCTCCGAAAGCAGGAGCCTACCGTTTCCTGCATACCTATCTTGGTGACGGCAATCCGCTTCCAAGCTTTGAGGGAGAACCGGAACTCGTTACGATTCCGGATGGCACGATCGATGAAATGACGGATCTGATCTGGGAAAGCCTCAATGCGGACAATAAGGTATCCCTTTTCGTACGTGTGATTGACATTGCCACCGGCGAATATGAATCGCGTATCGTGAACGCCAATAAATAATAAAGTACTGTGAACAGGATTTGCGGCGCTTCTTTCAGGATGCGCTGAAACCGATACTGCCGCGGCAGATGAAAACGCCTTCATCTGCCGCGTTTTTGCGTTCTGTACAGGGTTCGCCGGGGCCGGACTGCCTTGAGATGAAACGGCGGCCATGGTAAAATATATATGCCGGCAGTTGGCCGGAATAACAGGTTTGTGAGAGGAAAGGAGCAGCCGGATTATATGGAGGAACGGATGGAAAAAATGGATTTGATCAGTCGGTGGGGAAAGATCGTTCTCGCGTCCGGATCACCGAGAAGAAAGGAACTCCTCCGTCAGGCGGTTCCGGAGTTTGTAATAATCACTGCCGATGTGCCTGAAACGGTTCCGGAAGGAACACCGCCGCACCTGGCTTGTATGTTCAATGCGTTTCGGAAGGCTTCCGCTGTGGCCGGACAGCTGGAGGCGGGACTGGTGATCGGTGCCGATACCATCGTGTATGACCGGCGGATTCTGGGCAAACCGGCGGATGAACAGGACGCTGCAGAGACGCTGCGCGCGCTGCGGAACCGTGCCCATCAGGTCATGACGGGGGTCAGCCTGATTTCTGCGGACGGAACGGTGCGCCGGGTGTTTTACGATGTCACGGAGGTGACGTTCGGGGAGTACAGTGATGAAGAAATTGCCGCTTATGTCCGGAGCGGAGAACCGATGGATAAAGCGGGATCCTACGCAATCCAGGGTTCCTGGCGAAGTCATGTAACGGCTGTGGAGGGAAGTCTGTCCAATGTGATCGGACTTCCGATGGAAATGCTGGTGAAAGAGCTGGCCGGACTGACCGGCTGAGACCGTTTCCGGCGCACTAGTGTGCCGGTGCATTTCCGGCTGCCGGAAAAACCGTTTCTCCGGGAAGTCCAGAGACAGAAAGGAGAAACAGAACTATTCGTATCATGATTAAAGAACTGCCTGCCATGGAGCGGCCGCGGGAAAAGATACTGGAACAGGGGGTCCGGTCTCTTTCCAATGCAGAACTCATCGCTGTTCTGATTGGCAGCGGAACCAGGGAGCAGTCCGCCGTTGCAGTGGCGGAAAAGCTGCTGGCCATGGATCCGTCGGGCATATTGTATCTGGGAGAATGCGGCGCGGAAGAATTGTGCCGGATCGGGGGCATCGGAACCGCAAAGGCAGCCCGTCTGCTCGCCGCGGCGGAATTCGGCCGCCGGCTGACGACCACGCCCAGAGAAAAAAGAATGGATGCTTCCACCCCGGACCGTGTGGCGGCGCTTTTCATGGAACCGATGCGCTGCTTTCATCAGGAACATTTTCGCATACTCATGCTGAATGTAAAAAATGAGATTATTGCATGGGAAGAAATCTCCGTAGGGTCTATTGCCAGTTCGGAAGCGCATCCGCGCGATGTCTTTTCCCCTGCGATCCGCAGAGGTGCCGCTAATATCATTTTGATCCATAATCATCCCAGCGGAAATCCGCAGCCCAGCCAGTCGGATCTCCGCCTGACCGAAAGACTGGCCAGCGCCGGGGAACTGCTGGGGATCCGGGTTCTGGACCACATCATTATCGGCGATGGAATATATGTCAGCCTTCGCAGGGAAGGGTACTTTGAAGCATGAGCCGGCATGTGTTTTTTCGCCTGCTATTTGCTCAGGACAGGAAAAAAGTGTATAATATAAAGAATAAGTTTGTGATTAATCGGATTTGTTTGTGAGCGCCGGTTTCCGGTGAAAAGGAAATCGTGTTCTGTCAGAGGTTTTTATCATGTGTGAGATAATCGCGGTTACTTCCGGGAACGGGGGCTCCGGCAAGACCATGTTTGCGGCGAATTTCGCTTCGGTACTTGCCATGAGCGGATGCAGAGTACTGCTGATGGATCTGAATGCAGGACTTAGAAATCTGGATATTGCACTCGGGCTGGAAAGCCAGATTGTGTATGATATAGCCGATGTAGTCAGGGGTATCTGCCCGCTGGACAAAGCGCTGATCCGGGACAGCCGCTTCAAAGCGCTGTATCTGCTGTCGGCATCGCAGGACCATGCCAAAGCCAGTCTCCGCACAGCGGACATGGAACAGATCTGCGGTGTATTATCCGCGCGGTTTGATTTCATTATTATTGATACGCCGGCGGGCCTTGGCAGGGACTGGAGAGCTGCCGTTTCGCAGGCAAATATTGCCGTGGTTCTGATGACACAGGAGTATTCCTCCATCCGGGAGACGGAGTCGCTGGATATTAATCTGCAGAAATGCGGCATTCGCCACCGCTATGCCATTATTAACCGGGTTCGCAGGCATGACCATCAGCACGACTGTTTTCCGGATCTGGAGGAGATCGATGAAGCCATCCGCATGCCAATTGCCGGTGGTGTGATCTTCGATGAAAACATCCATCTTTCCATGAACAGCAGCATTCCGGTGGTTTGCCGGAAAGACAGCTACATTGTCAGAAATTTCAAACGGATTTTTCTTCGCATTTATAATGACCTTCGCAAATGACAGGTGCACATCCTCCCATTCTTGACAATCGTGTGAATCCATTATAAACTTAATAGGATACCTTTATCAAAATTAATAATTATCATTCATACATTGACTTAGCAAGCTATTCCGGGCGAAAGTCCGGTGTCCGTATAAACTGATTTGGAGGTGTGTTTTAATAGGAGGCAAGATCATTACCCTGGTCTGTGTTCTCGCGGCTCTCGTGATCGGGGGACTGGCGGGATACATTATCAGGAAGAATACCAGTGAAAAAGCAATCGGTTCGGCAGAGCAGAGAGCGAAAAATATTATTCTCGATGCGGAAAATCATGCCGACACGATTAAGAAAGAAATAACCATCGAAGCGAAGGTTGTATGTTAGTTAGTTCGTTGTGTAGGGTAAGTGTT
>JAFWDF010000111.1 GCA_017534025.1 Bacillota bacterium | reverse complement strand
TATTATGGCTGTGATGAAGAGAAAAACCCGACCGGAACGGCTTATATCTGGACGAATGAGCCGAAGCTGGAGACTTTTGAAAAGTTTTGCAGGGAGATTCATAAAAACCCGGCAAAAGAGCCGGAATATAAGATGGTTACCGTGCTTCGCGCGGTTGAGACACTGTCTAAATGCATCTGCATGCTGCATGGAGCGGGAATGGTTCACCGCGACATCAAGCCCTCCAATTTCGGTTTTATAAAGCGTGGCAGTGAAGTCTTGACCCAGACTCTGTCCATGTTTGACGTGGATTCCATCTGTTCCGTTTTCGATCCGCTCGAAGAATTCATGGGAACCGAAGGTTTTGCGGAGCCGGAGGCGGACTACGAGGAACCCAGCAACCTGACTGACATCTATTCCATTGGCGCGACACTATTTTACGCTGTGGCGGCATCTGATGAGGTGAGAGACAGCGGCTATTGTTATCAGCGAGAGTACTATCCCCGTTTGCGCGAACTTGTTAACATGTCGGACCTGGTCTGCGCATCGGAGGCGAATGCCCATCCCCGTCTGCGTGATGCCCTTACCCGTATTCTGGAAAAAAGCCTCGGCCCCAGAGGAAGCCGGTATCATTGCTGCGAAGAACTGCTGGAGGATCTGGACACCGCTCTTTATTATGCGCTTCCGTCGGAAATCGCGAAAAAAGCCCGCAGCGGGGAAAAGTGGGTTCTGCAGGACATCAAAAAGTCTCTGGACCGCAATAAAGAAAAGAATACATTCCTGGCCATACAGTATCATCTGTACAAATATCCATTGTATACATGCATGCCGGAAGACGCCCCTGCCCTGAATATTCTTCTTGCAGGATTCGGCAGTGTCGGGCAGAAGTTTTTGGACGCCTGCCTGCAGATCGGGCATCTGCCGGGGAAGAAACTGTCTGTTACGGTACTTACAGACGATATGGAAGACTGTAATCTGTACCTTGCGGACCGGCCGGAGCTTGCAGAATACTTCAATATTAACGGTTCCCTTCCGGAAGGAAGCGGAGCTTTTGAGCGTGTTTCATTCCATCAGATCAGTTTGTCAGAAGAAAACGGTGAGAATAATGTCGATCTTCTGCAGAATTATCTCTGTGACCTGGAAGAGGACGAGAAACCGCATTATATTTTCACAGCACTGGGAGATGACACGGCAAATCTGGCCGCGGCAGATGCCTGTCGGATGGCCGCGGAAGTGCTGGACATTTCTTGTGCAATCAGCTGTGTTTGTGAAAACATGCATTTCCCGGCCAAAAAACATCCGGGCGTGCGTCCGGTCTTTGTCAGCGAGGACGTGAAAAAAGACCCGCTTTTCCCGGAAATTGAACGAATGGCACTTAACTGCCATCTGATCTGGGAGAAGAATCTGAATGTGAACTTCCGGTCTGTCAGGGAAAACTTCCTGCGTCCGTACAATCACGATTCCTGCGTGAGCAGCGTGCTGTCTATCAAATACAAACTGTACGGCATCGGGATCGACATGGATAAAAGCGGCCCGCTGAAAGCGGCTGTTCTGGCATCAGGAAGGGAGCTTAGCAGCGGAAAGAAAACTAACCCGGTCAAGAATGAGCTGGTCTGGCTGGAGCACAGACGCTGGATGGCAGAAAAGCTCTGCCGGGGATGGCGTAGAATCCGTGACCTGGAGGAATGCGCAGTCAGCGGGACAAAAGATGAGCGCACGAAAAGGCATGTCTGCCTGCTGCCCAGCAGGCCGGACCAGCTGCTGGCGACGCAGTTCAGTAAGGGCGGACATTATGATCTGTGGGATACTGCGCCGGAGAGCGAGCTGGACAAACTGGATGATCTCGACCGCATGTCTGTCATGCTGCACCGCACCTACGTGCGCAAGGCAGCCTTGATTAAGAGAAAGAATCTGCTGGAAGGCAGCCTGATGCAGAGTATCCGCATGCTGCTGGAAGGAAATAAAGCCGCATATGATGCTTTTCAGGAATGGCACGCCTGTCTGCAGGATATCTGGAACGGCGACCAGAGGAAAGAGCGGCTGTACCAGGGACTGCGGGATGATTTCATAGAAGCAGCAGAAAGTCTTCCGGACTCTGCGCGCGCAGCACTCGCGGAGCAGGTCAAAGCCTTTGAGGCATTATTTGACCCGATCCGCCTGAGTATACAGTACCGTGACTGGAAGCAGCAGGATGCCGCCCTGATTGAGAACATTCCGTTTATCCTGACATACACGGAAAACAGCTATATGGTCATTCCGTTTAAACTCGGAGGCAGTACAGAAGTCTTTCATAATGTTGCGGCGGCAACAGTGGTCAATCCTGCAAAAATCATCTATCTTTTCCTGGCCGAGCGGAAACAGGACCTGAAAGACCTGAGCAGCTGTTTACCGTACATATTCGGATATATGAAGAAAAAAGAACTGCGGGCAGAGACGGAACTGATCCTGGCATGCAGGGATGGTGCGGGTCCGGAAACGGAGGATTCTTTTGAGGAAAAGCTCACAAAGCTGTCGGGAGGACTTCTTCGCCGTGTCAGAATCATGTACGCCGAGGATACGGAAAGCTTTATCAGAGAATTGGAAGCATATCTGAAGCAGAGGAGCCGGAAAAAAGAATTCTTTGCACTGGAGCGCAATGAAACAGGACTCTCCCGCCTGCTCGAAGGAGCCGGCGTGTACAGGCGGTTCCCGAATTATTCCTTTGATTCGGAAACGATTTGTTTCAGTGCCGGCGGTGGCTGCGAAATGCTGGGATTCATCCGGAAAAAGCCTTATATTACAGCAGCAGACATGGTATCTGTGCGGCGATC
>JAFWDF010000110.1 GCA_017534025.1 Bacillota bacterium | reverse complement strand
CCGCAGATCGCCGGGATCCCATTCGGCTCCCAGAATGTCGCCGGCGAAGAAAAAAATATACAGCTCGATGCCGAGATAATCGCAGACCGCCTGCAGGCCGGAGCATTCCATGTCCACACAGAGGCAGCCGGCGTTCCGGCGCGCCTGTACTTTGTCTCTGGTTTCCATGTAAACCGCATCGGTCGACCAGGCTCGTCCGGCGGCGTATCCGGTTCCGCTGCGGCGGAAAAACTCTTCCACCACGTTGGAATTCCTGATATTGATAAAATCAGCCGGCGGGCAGTAATGGTAAGACAATCCCTCGTCCCGGTACGCTTCGGTGGGAATCAGATAATTCCCCTGCAGGGACGGATCCAGTGCACCACAGGAGCCGAATACAATAAAATGCTTTGCACCGGTCAGCGCATGCACATCCTGCAGGACAGCGCCTGCCGCGGCGGCGCCCACTGGAGATAAGTAAAACAGCACGCCCGGATCCTGCAGCAGCCAGATCTTCACGGCGCCGCCGCTGATCAGCGCTTTTGCGGTTTCTCCGGCGTTATATTCCTTTAAGACCTTTTTATAAACTGCCCCGGAAAACGACACAATGCAGATATCGGGCAGATTATGGATTTTTCTGTACATTTTTTCCGGCCGGATCAGCGGTTCGCTGGCCAGATCACAGGATTCGAGAATGCTCATTGCCGGTATCTCCATTCATTCTTAAAGGGCAAAGTCCGCCGGCATGCCTGGAAAAAACGCGAGCCGGCTGACGTTTTTCTGCGTCAGAACTATTATACCATACCCGTCAAAAAACAGCAGAGCCGCTCGCCGAAGGAAGCAGCCCCGCCGTAGTTATGAAGGATTGTTTATGAGCTATTTTTTAATGAGAGCGAAATACTCGGTCAGATCATCCGTTTCACATTCGCCCTTGGACATCCAGAAGGCCGCCATTTCCTGGCAGATTGCGAAAATGTTTTCCTCATTGGATTCGTCGTTCAGAGCTGTGTTTTCTTCTCTGCCGATGAATTCCAGACCATTAATATCATTGGCAATATCTTCCGCAGTGACTTCTTCGAAGCCGCTCGCCATGAGTTCGTTGGCCTTTTCCGGATTTTCCTTCATGTAGTCGATGGCTTCATACCAGCATTCCGCCACGGCTTCCACGATGTCCGGATTTTCTTCCGCGAAAGCGGTGTTGACAACCAGACTGTCGGAGATGGTATCCGGATAATCCTTGCTTGTTACGACCGTGTGCGCGCCTTCTACTTCATCCAGTGCCTCGGAGAGTTCCGGTTCCCACATGATGGCCGCGTCAACCTGGCCGCCCATGAAGGCCACGCCGGCTTCCGTGGTATCGCCCATATCCTGGACATTAATATCTTCTTCTTTCAGAGTGCTGCCGTCTTCCAGCGCCTTCAGGAAGAAGTAGTAGGAAGAAGCCGATTTGTCAAGAGCAACGGTTTTCCCCTTCAGATCATCCAGTGTTTTAATGTCCGCGCCTGCAACCAGCGCGTCCGCGCCGAAGGATTTGTCCATGGTGAGGACATAGCGGCTGTTGGCGCCGTTGGCGAACATTTTGATGTTAGGATCCTGCGCGGTGGCCAGGAACTGAATCTGCCCGTTGGTTATCAGACTGGCATAGGTGGATTCGTCTTCAATGACCTGGATTTCCATGTCGATGCCCTTGTCCTTGAAGAATCCTTCTTCCTGCGCGATGAACATCGGCGCATAGCCGGTCCAGGTACAGAATGCCATGGATACTTTCGTCAGTCCGTTTTCGGAATCCGAGCCCGCAGGGGCGGAGGAACCGCCGCCGCATCCCGCCATGGACAGGAGCAGGCACAGGGATAATGCAATAGCTGCCAGTTTCTTTTTCATGATTAATTACCTTTCTGAATTCAGTACGATAATTATTTATCTCAGCGGCTCAGCGCCGCGTCCTGACTTTCCTGCCAGAGCATATCCATGATCTTCTTTTTCGCTTCGAGGAATTCCGGCAGAACCAGACAGTCATGGGTCCGGATTTCCGGCAGGTTCACGTCCAGTACGTCCCGGATGGTACCCGGCCGGCGGCTCATGACATACACGCGCTCGCCCAGCAGGACGGCTTCATCGATATCATGGGTAATGAAGAGGATCGTGGTCCTCGTTTTCTGGCTGATATCGGCCAGCAGTTCCTGCATGACTACCCGGGTCTGTGCGTCCAGCGCGCCAAATGGTTCGTCCATCAGCAGGATTTCCGGTTCGTTTGCCAGAGTGCGGGCGATGGCCACCCTCTGTTTCATGCCGCCGGAAAGCTGTTTTGGCAGGGCATTTTCAAATCCGTTCAGACCGACCAGCTCGATGTACTTCTTTGCCTGCTCCGCCCGTTCGCTTTTGCTGATGCCCTTCATTTTCAGTCCGAATTCGATGTTTTTCTGTACGGTAAGCCACGGGAACAGACTGTATCCCTGGAACACCATGCCGCGTTCCGGACCCGGTCCTTTTACCGGCTGCCCGTCCAGCAGGATTTCACCGGACGTCTGTTCCTCCAGTCCGCCGATGAGATTGATCAGCGTGGTTTTTCCGCATCCCGAAGGCCCGACGATCATGACAAACTCGGATTCCTTTACGGTCAGATTTACATTTTCGATGGCCACCACCTCGCCTGCCGTCCCGTAGAACTTTTTGGTCAGATCGATGGCCTGTAATTTAATATCGCTCATGAAATAATCCATTCCTTTTGCATCGTATGGCGGAAACGGATGCCTTTTAACGGCATTGCCTGTTCCCGATCGTATCATCCTGTCCGGAATCAGTCGCTCAGGCGTTCATGCCAAGGCGCCACAATTCTGGTCAGCACCCGGAACAGGAAATCTGTGATCAGTCCGATCAGTCCGATGAGTATCAGTCCGGCAAAAATAGTATCGGTGGCAAGATACCGCTGCGAGCGCAGGATCATGTATCCGAGACCGTTGCTGGCCGCAACCATTTCGGCAACTACCAGATAGGTCCAGGCCCAGCCGATGGTCAGCCGGAAATCATCCATGAGGCCGGGCAGGGATGCCGGGAAAATGACTTCTCTGTATATCTGCCAGCGGCCGGCGCCGAGTGTCCGCGCAGCGTTGATCAGATTCTGGTCCACGCTGGAAACCGTGTCGCAGACCATTAACACCAGCTGGAAAAATGTGCCCAGGAAGATGATGGTATATTTCTGGGATTCCCCGATGCCCAGATACAGGAGCGTCAGCGGAACCAGCGCTACGACCGGCAGGTAGCGGGCGAATTCTATAATAGGCTGTATAAACGCAGCAAATTTTTTGGAATTGGCCATGAGCATGCCCACCGGAAGGGCGACGATCACGGACCAGATCCAGCCGACCACGACACGCTTGGTGGATTCGTAGCAGTTGGCCCACAGCGTGCCTTCCCTGTACATCTGTCCGATTTTTCTGACGACTTCCAGAGGCGACGGCAGAAACAGATCCGACACAAATCCTCCGAATGTCAGTATGCACCAGGCCGCGATGATCAGACAGAAACATAACAGTGATAGCAGCTGATATAAGCTGAGTTTATGTTTTTTCATGATAATGCGGTACTCCTTTAATCTGCTAAAGTATCAGGGGCAAAAGACAGGACTGCAGCCGGACTGCAGTCCCTCTTATGCCTGATCCGATATAATTCTACATGAATTTTTAATCCGGGTCAACTGAAAGTGAATTTGTATTTCCGGTGAAGTCGTCGCTGCCAGTCTATATTCCGGCCGGCCAGTCAGGTGCCCGTCGGTAAGAGTGTGCCGCTATTGAAGTTTTCTACCGATCTGGTCGGTAGCTGAGATCATTGGCGAGGCACATTTACCGACCGGCCCGGCCCAATCAAGGAACCCGATCGGTGAACCACATTACCAATAAAATGAAACAGAAAGAAAACGGCATCCTGAGATGCCGTTTTCAATCCTCACTATCTTTTTTTTATAAAAAATATAGCAATTTACATCGGTATATTAATCTGTTCTCCATTCACTGGAAAGAGTCATTCAAATTTACCTGAATTTAACTGAAATACTCTTTATTAATTTACTGCGCCTCGCCGGCCGTTCCGAAAATCACGGCATTCGGATACTTCTCCGTAGCTTGATCCGGTGTCATTACTTCAAAAGTCATGCCTTCCACGATGGATTTCACGCCTTCCTCATCAATGATATCCGATACAGAAGAATTCGGTTCCATGGTGTTTCTGCAGATTTCCATCTGAATGACGGCTTTTTCGCCCATGCCTTTGACTAAACCGTCAATGGTAATCCAGTAGAAGCACTGCTGGCTGTCATGATGGATGGAGGCGTCCTGTCCGTCAACAGTGATCTTCTGGACATTATCGTAGGAAGCGGAGACGGATTCTATGTACTCGTCGATCGTGGCCTGCGGATACAGATAGGTGCATCCCGGAGAAAACAGCAGATCATCACTGGCCAGCAGGCCGCCGTAGGTATGGCGGTTGTCAAACCGGAACAGGGATTCGTCATCCACCTTTTTCAGATGGAGATCGGACGGCGTGTTAATGGTCAGAGCCACCACCTGGTTACCGTCATTCCAGCTCATCAGAAAGACATTGGTATCCTGTCCGGAACCGCCGGCATCATCGCCGGAACCATTACCATTGCTGCTGCCGCTGCCGCCGCAAGCACTGATGCCGAAGACCATTAACAGCACCAGCAGAATATAAGTGACCTTTTTCAAATGTTTCACCTTTATCACTCCTCTCCTAATTATTAATTTCATATGAACGGGCATTATGCCTGCTTATATTATACAGGATCCATTTTGCTGACACATCACCTATTCATTATTATCCCGGAATAAATCCCGGGCAGCCGGATATCCGAACATGCTTTCCGCACTCATGAGCGCGCGCACGATGGCCTTGCCCATGGTTTCGGCCGCCAGCACGCCGATCAGATCCTGGTCCGCTTCAATTTCACCGGCGGAAACTGCATAAATGCTGTCGCCGTCTGCCGATGTGTGCACCGGGCGTATGCACCGGGCATAGCCGTTATGCGCCATGCCGGCTATTTTACACAGCTGAGGTTTGGCAAAACGGGCGTTGGTAATGATCACGCCCAGCGTTGTATTAGTATGTTCGGGAGACTGCACAGTCTCCGTGAATTTATTTTCCACTACCCGGATGCTGCTCTGCATTATTTTCGTGGTGCCGGCAAATCCGGTCCGGTCCGCATTTAATACACCGGCGATCTGCCGGCCGGTTTCCGGATCGAAGATGTCCCCCAGTGCGTTGACCGCAGCAATGGCTCCGATTTTCAGCTCGCCGATCTGAACAGCATAACTGCCGATGCCGGATTTCATGCAGCGGTCCATGCCGGTGATTTTTCCCACTGTCGCGCCGCAGCCGGCGCCGAAGCAGCCGTCACGGTAATTCGGCGCGTCCAGAGCCAGCCGGGCAGCTTCATAGCCCATTGCCGCATCGGGACGGACGGACATATCCCCTACCGTCAGGTCGAAAAGTGAAGACTGCGGAACCAGCGGAACCTTTGTCACCCCCACATCAAAACCGATGCCTCTTTCCTCCAGCAGACGCATTACGCCGTCCGCGGCGCCCAGTCCGAAGGCGCTGCCCCCGGACAGCACAATGGCGTGTACTTCCTGCGCAGCCGTCAGAGGATCCAGCAGAAAGCTTTCCCGGGAAGCCGGACCGCCGCCGCGCACATCCAGTCCTGCCCGCATGCCTTCCTCGCAGATCAGTACAGTACAGCCGGTACCGGCGGTACTGTTTTCTATTTGCCCGATCTTCACCGGTCCGATTTCCTGAATAGATATTTCTTTTTTCATAATCAATTCCTGTTTTACAGTTTTTTATGTTAATCTATATTTGATAACAATCATGATGCAGGCGTTTTTGCAGCCCTGCTGTGAATACAATTGCTTCTGCACTCATAATTATAACAGATTCTATAATCTATTTATGTATTCATGGAATGATTCATTCCTGTTTCGTTTATTTGGCAAGTTTCAGATTGGAGGGTTTATATGGAAACAACCGAAAAGAAAGAACGCAGAAAGCTTTCCCTGGCGGCGCAGATTTTTATTGCGCTGGTTCTGGCCATTATCGTTGGCCTGGTGATACAGAATTATGCGGCATTTGCAGAAACCTACATCCGCCCGTTCGGTATTATTTTCCTTAATCTGGTTAAATTTATCGTTGTACCGATCGTCCTGTTTTCCATTATGGCCGGTGTTGTGTCCATGAAGGATATCCGTAAAGTCGGCGCGATCGGCGGCACGTCGATTCTGTATTATTTGTGTACCACGGCTTTTGCCACGGCCATCGGGCTGTGTGTGGCCTCG
The DNA here is from genome assembly GCA_017534025.1 of Bacillota bacterium. GTDB lineage: Bacteria > Bacillota > Clostridia > Peptostreptococcales > Anaerovoracaceae > RUG708. Next base: position 1,057 of record JAFWDF010000110.1, on the reverse strand, counting down.
ATTTTCCGCAGCACTTTTCCGGTGCTGACCACATCCGGACTGGAATACGAAATGGCGGAACCGACCAGTTTCATGGACACGCTGGTTAACATTTTCCCTTCCAACTTCATCGCGCCGATGTCGGACGCCGCCATGCTGCAGGTCATCGTCATGGCGCTCATTATCGGCTTCGCCATTATCATTGTGGGCGATAAGGCGGAACCGGCCGTAAACGGCATCAATGTTCTCAATGATGTCTTCATGAAGTGTATGGAAATGATTCTGAAGCTGTCGCCGATCGGTGTATTCTGCCTGCTCTGCCCGGTAGTTGCTTCGAACGGCGCCATGATCATCGGTTCCCTGGCAAAGGTGCTTCTGGCAGCCTATATCTGCTATGTGCTGCATGTTCTAATCGTTTATTCTACGGCGGTCCGCACCATCGGCGGCCTCAGCCCGATCAAATTCTTCAAGGGAATGGCGCCTGCCATGCTCTTTGCTTTCTCCAGTGCTTCGTCGGTGGGTACGCTGCCGCTGAACCTGGAATGCACGGAAAAGATCGGCGCTTCCAAGGAAGTGGCTTCCTTCGTTCTGCCGCTGGGCGCTACGATTAATATGGACGGAACCGCGATTTACCAGGGCGTCTGCTCCGTTTTCATCGCGTCCTGCTACGGGATTCACCTCACTTTCACGCAGATGATTACGATCGTACTGACGGCAACTCTGGCTTCCATCGGCACCGCCGGTGTGCCGGGCGCAGGCATGGTAATGCTGGCAATGGTACTGCAGTCCGTCGGTCTTCCGGTAGACGGCATTGCGCTGGTAGCCGGCGTGGACCGGATCTTTGATATGGGCCGTACCGTGGTCAATATCACAGGCGACGCTTCCTGCGTCATGGCCGTTTCCAACCTGCAGAGAAAACGCGACGCCAGAAAAGCCGCGAAGGCTGCCACTGCAGTTGCAGAGGAGGTTTCTGCAAACGAGCCGGAAGCTGCTGCGAATGAGGCTGCTGAGAATGCTGCCGCTGCAGTTGCAGAGGAGGCGGAAGCTGTCGTTGCAAATGATCAGGAGACGGAAGCTT
>JAFWDF010000109.1 GCA_017534025.1 Bacillota bacterium | reverse complement strand
CGACACGCCGTCGATCAGGATAATGCGGATGAAGCGGATCATATGGTACAGCGGGTTGCATTTATAGAATGCCATGAACGCTGGCGGGATGATCGTTTCCGGATAGAAAACCGGTGTCAGGTACATCCAGATCATGCTGATCACGCCCCACAGAAACTGCGTATCGCGGAAGAACACCATGCACGCGGACAGCAGCAGGCTCAGGCCGGTACTGAAAATGACCAGGCAGAGCAGGCCGTACGGAAGCAGCACGATGGCCGGCCGCAGCGGTGTGCGGGTCAGGAGCATGACGGCAAATAACGGGATAAATGCCAGCAGCAGGTTGATGGAGGAGGAAATGACGCGGGTGATCGGATAGATGTATTTAGGAACATAGACCTTGGTGATCAGCTGCGCATTGCCTACGATCGAAAGCAGCGCCATATTGGTGGATTCGCTGAAGAAAGAAAAGCAAACAATTCCCGTCAGCAAATACAGCGGGAAGTTGTCGATGTCGCTTTTAAAGATCGTGGAGAAGACCAGATACTGGACCACCATGGTCAGCAGCGGATTCAGGAAGCTCCAGAAAATGCCCAGTACCGAACGCTTGTATTTGGTTTTGAAATCCCTTCCGATCAGCTGGCGCATCAGGAAGCTGTAGCGGCTGAAGTTGTTCAGCAGTCCGAGGACACCGGTGCCGGCCGCGGCTTCGCCGGGATATTCGGGCGAGCTTTCGGCCGCGGCCTTCTGCGCTGCGGAAAGCAGGTGCAGGCAGAAAAGGAGCAGCGCCAGGCCCAGGGCTGCGGCGCCGTACCAGTAATAGTCTCCGAACAGCAGGTGGCGCCGCATGTGCAGGGCGCAGCAGAGCCGGCCGTCCTGCACGGCGTCGGTGCGGCCGGCGGCCGCCGCGTTTTCTGCGGTTTCGCTGCCGGCCGTGTCAGCCGCTGCTGCCGCCGGCTCGCTGCGCAGAAACATTTTTTCTTCATCCGGGATGGATACATCTATTTCGGCACGGGCCACGCTGAAGGTGTTGCCGTACCAGACGGTCACCGCGCTGCCGGGGCGTCCGTCCGGCGATTCCAGCAGAAGATAGTACCTAACGCCCCGGACCAGATCCACCGGAGTATCAAATTCAAATGCAAAGGTGTCGTTGTCTTTCAGTTCGGAAGATGGCACGGTAACCGCAGCGAGCTGCGTGCCGTCTTCTTCCGCTACGCTGAGCCGGACGGCCGCGCTGTTTTTCCGCGCAAAGGTCGAGAACCGGATGTCCGCTCCGGTCAGCTGCTCGCCCTCTGCCACAAAGGGCTGCCACACCTGTATGCCGGCCGTCAGTTCGCCCACATGATTGACCGGCGAAACCGGGTCGGTATCTTTGTTCATCCAGTGCAGCTGTTCGCCGCCGACGAAATAAAACAGTATGGCTAAAGCAATATATAGAATGACTGCAGAAGCACAGCCTTTTTTCAGCTTCTGAATATCCAATTACTCACATCTCCCAAACAGATGCCCTGCTTTTGCGCACCGGCCGCCGGCTCCCGGCCGGCCAGGCACAGAATCGCAGGCTTTATATCTTCCCTGCCTGAATCCATTTCAACGCCAGGCGGAACAGGGGTTCCGGCAGGCGCAGGCCAATCAGTTCAAACAGACTGGTAGACAGGTTCACATGCCGCAGGGCCCATAATGCCCGCATTCCGCCGGGCTGCCGCGATGCGTTCTTTTCCCTTGCGGCGCACCAGCGGCGCGCCTGCTCCAGTTCCGGTTCTTCGCCGCCAAACCGCCGGTACAGTTCTTCGGAACGGGCTGCGAAGGCCTCCAGGTGCAGATCGAGATACTCCTGTTTCGAAGTGATCCGGTGCAGTACGCCGGTCTGATTGTCCCCGTGCTGCCTGTAACGCACCAGGGCATCCGGGCTCGATGCGATGTCCCCCCGCAGTGCGCTGAAAAACGCGAGATAATGATCGTGTACCATGCTTTCCGCGAAGGGCACAGCCTGTCTGGCCAGGTCCGCCCGCATCAGAATCGTGCAGCCGGTGGCAAAGTTTCTGTAAATGAGCCGGCCGGCGAGTCCGGATCCTTCCGCAAAGCGGTGCCGCGGCCGCAGGTCCGTAATGCTGTCTGCCAGAACGCGGCCTTCCGCATCGATCATGCGCAGGTCACTGCAGACCAGCGCTGCATTCCGTTCCTCTGCCAGCCGCAGTTCCTTTTCCAGTTTGTCCGGTTCCCAGACATCGTCCTGGTCACAGAAGGCGAACCATTCCCCTTCCGCCTCCGCTACCAGCTGCTGGAAGACGGCGGAAGACCCTCTGTTTTCCGGATTGACCGCCAATTCAAAAGGCAGCCTCCGGAGCGTTTTTCCGGCACACGCCCGGATGGCATCCGCCGAAATCCTTCGGGACGCGTCATCCCGGATGTACAGCTTCACAGGGCAGCCGCCTGCATTTGTATTCTGCCGGCCGGCAGTGCCCGGCTCCTTTGCAGCCTGTGCAGGCGGATCTGATGCAGCCGGGGCCGTTGCAGGCGAATCCAGTATGGTCTGCCGGTCCAGGGACCGCAGCTGTTCCTCCAGCCAGTCCAGCCGCGGCTCATACACGGCCATTAAAACAGCGATGCGCGGAGGACCGCCTGCCGGAGCATTACCATTAACAGCTGAACCGGAATCCCTGTATTCCGACTGTTTTCTATCGATTTCCATACATTTTTTCGTAGTAATTCCGGTATTCGCCATTCACGATGTTTTCCCACCAGCTCCGGTTATCCAGGTACCACTGAATTGTTTTGCGAATGCCTTCCGCAAACGGCACGGTCGGTTCCCATCCGAGTTCGTCATGAATGAACGTCGGGTCGATGGCGTAGCGCAGGTCATGTCCCTTGCGGTCCGTCACGAAGGTGATCAGGCTTTCCGGTTTGTCCAGTTCCTTCAGGATCAGCCGGACGATGTCAATATTTCGCATTTCATTGTGGCCGCCTACGTTGTAGACCTGTCCCGGTTTTCCGTCCTGAAGGATCCGGTCGATGGCGGCGCAGTGGTCATCCACATAGAGCCAGTCCCGGACATTAAGGCCTTCTCCGTAAACCGGCAGCGGCTTGTCGGCCAGAGCATTGGCGATCATCAGAGGAATCAGCTTCTCCGGG
>JAFWDF010000108.1 GCA_017534025.1 Bacillota bacterium | reverse complement strand
AGTTCCAGGAATACGAACAGGAAGAAAAGCACCCATATCCGTTTTTTCATGGAGATGCCTTCTGTGTGCTTCCGCAGATCCGTCCGCTTTCCGTTCAGCCAGCCCAGCAGCCGGCAGATGATGGTTCTCTTCCACAGTGTACCGGCTTTGAGATTGACGGCGGCACTCATGCAGAACAGAAGCGTGAGGCATGCGGAAAGGACCGCGGCAAAGGCGGTGACCAGGATGATCAGGACCATGTTGTCAGATGCTGTGCAGGAAGAGGCTGCGGCCAGCAGGATTCCGACCAGGGCCAGCAGTATGACCAGTCCAAGATCCATCGGCATCCGGTCTGGCCCCCGCAGAACAATCTGATCGCCGTCCTGTTTCCGATGGCCGGCTGCGTACATCAGGAATAGAAAGCAGAGCAGTCCGAGAAGCAGGGATGCCGGTATCATCACGGCTGCAGGATAGCGGAACAGGTAAGCCAGACTGACGAAACGGCTTACCTGGACAAAGAGATCCTCCGGATCATCGCCTGTTCCGGCGTCCGTACCGGCGTAGGATACTACGGAATAGGTAGTTGTGTTTTCCGCCTGCTCCGCGCTGATTGTCGCCGTCCAGTCCGAGAAGCTGATCTGAGACAGTTCTTTCGGGGAGATGAGCACGGTGCTGCCGGATCCCGCAAGGTCTGCATTATCCGTTTTCATGCTGCTGTCTGTTCCGGCATTTTCTCCGTTTGCGCCGGCATTGCCGCCGTTTGCAGAAGCATTAATATCTACTGTTTTGATCTGGCTGCGCGGAATGTTCAGCGCAGCGCCTTCACTGTCCGTGAGGTACAGGGTCTTCCAGTTCTCATCATTGGTATCCGTGTGCCACAGATCTTCTTTGATCCGGTAGAGACTGGACTCGTCATCATAAAAAGAGATGAACAGACCGTCCATATTCGAAATCATACGTAGCTGCCCGATATCAAAATCCATAGTCTCGAAGCTGTCATACTGTTCGGACACATAGGCGCTGTCAAAGATGGAATCCGCCGTTTTAAAGGACTGATCCGGGCCGGTCCGGAAGGTGTGGACCACGGCGGTGGAAGGGAAGCTTCCATCCGCATTACCTGCCAGCTTTTTTCCTTCGGCGGTTTTTTCGGACGATTTTACAGATCCTTCATAAATGGCGTATTTGTAATCTTCGCTCAGGGGAAGATCGCTTTTTCCCAGATAGTTGGAAAGGGCAGATACAGAGTATTTTGTCAGGGCGGCCTGCTCCAGACTGTTCTGCACAGACTGTCTGGACTTGCCGTACACACCGTATTCCCGGAACAGCATCACGCCGGCGCAGCTGGCGAGACACATGGCGGCACACAGCAGGAACAGCAGAACGGCCAGACATTTGGCCCATAATTCATTTCGGATACGTTTCATAACGAACTCCATTCTGCCGCTGAATGGGCGGCTATTGTCAGCAAAAAGGAAATAGGCTGAGTCAGAGCATTTCCATTAATACTACACTTCTTCCAGCTTGTATCCGCGGCCCCAGACCACCTTCAGATAGCGCGGTGAAGACGGATCAATTTCAATCTTCTCACGCAGATGGCGGATGTGCACCGCCACTGTATTGTCCGCTTCAAAGGCCGTGTCGTGCCAGACGGCCCGGTAGATCTCCGCCGGCGAATAGACCTTGCCCGGATGTTCCAGAAAGAAGCGGAGGATGTTGTATTCCGTCGGTGTCAGGGAAACCGGATAGCCGTCAACCCAGACTTCCTTGGAATCATCCTTCATTGTGATCGGTCCGCACTGCAGTTCCGCCGACGCTCCTCCGGCTGCTTCCGGGCTGGCGCCCAGCTGGAGATAGCGCCGCAGCTGGGAACGTACTCTGGCCAGCAGTTCCATCGGATTGAACGGCTTTGTTACGTAATCGTCCGCGCCCAGCGTCAGTCCTTCGATCTTGTCCGTGTCCTCGCTCTTGGCGGTGAGCAGGATGACCGGAACGTTGCTGAACTCACGGATTTTCATCATGCAGGTATAGCCGTCCATCACCGGCATCATCAGGTCCAGCAGGACCAGATGAATGGTCTCGGTTTCCATTATGTTAATGGCTTCGCTGCCGTTGTAGCAGGGCACTGCTTCGTAGCCTGCAGACTCCAGGTAAATACGGATGGCGGATACAATATCTTTTTCATCATCACAAACCAGAATTCTGTACATATATGAAGGCCTCCTGTGGGGAAACATGATCCAATCAAATTTGCAAATTATGCGTTTCCTTTGGTTATTATTCTAACTGCCTGCTGATTAATATTCCACATGGGAAATGATTAAGATTTCCTTAATAACGGGGAATGATGGCTCGGGAAGGGCCGGGCCGGCGCAAAAAGAAACCCCGGCCGGGCAAACCGCCGGGCCGGGGCATTAACATTAGCTGAAATCAGATTTTATTTATCTTTAATATCCGCGTGCCAATCCTGCAGCGAACGCACGCCCAGCTGACGGGTCTTCACTTCGTGGATACCCTCTGCGGTTGCCTTGCCTGCAGCGATGGTGGTCACATACGGAATCTTGGCCTTGATGGCGCTCTGACGGATATAGCTGTCGCTGTGAATGCTTTCCTTGCCGGAAGGTGTGTTGATTACCAGCTGAACGTCGCCGTTGACGATCAGGTCGCGGCAGTTCGGACGGCCTTCGAAGACCTTCTGGGTAACTTCACACGGAATATCTGCTTCCTGCAGCAGCACCGCCGTACCTTCTGTAGCATAGATCTTGAATCCGTCTTCGTGGAAGCTCTTTGCCAGGTCCACGACTTCCTTCTTGTCTCGGTTGTTCACAGAGATCAGGACAGCACCTTCTGCCGGCAGCTTGGACTGTGTCGCTTCCTCTGCCTTGAAGAAGGCTTCGCCGGTGCTGGACGCCAGGCCAAGTACTTCCCCGGTGGAACGCATTTCCGGTCCGAGGATCGGGTCTACTTCCTGGAACATATTGAACGGGAAGACGGCTTCCTTTACTCCGAAGTACGGAATGTGCTGTTCCTTCAGTGCAGGTACCGGAGACGGTCTGCCAGTAAGCTCCGAAGTGACGATATCCGTGGCCAGCGGCACCATGCGGATGTTGCAGACCTTGGATACCAGAGGCACGGTCCGGGACGCTCTCGGATTGGCTTCCAGTACGTAAACGGTATCGTTTTCGATGGCATACTGCATATTCATCAGGCCGGAAACATGCATTTCTTCTGCAATCTTCCGGGTGTATTCCTTGATCAGTTCCAGATTCTTTTCGGAAATGTGCTTCGACGGAATGATGCAGGCCGAGTCGCCGGAGTGCACGCCCGCCAGCTCGATGTGTTCCATGACCGCCGGAACGAACGCGTGGGTGCCGTCGCTGATGGCGTCCGCTTCGCATTCCATGGCATTGTTCAGGAACCGGTCGATGAGGATCGGACGGTCCGGTGTCACGCCGACAGCGGCATTCATGTAGTCTACCATGGCAACATCGTCATATACTACTTCCATGCCCCGTCCGCCGAGTACATAGGAAGGACGAACCATGACCGGATACCCGATTTCGTTGGCGATCGCGATGGCTTCTTCCACAGTGGTAGCCATGCCGGCTTCCGGCATCGGAATGCCCAGCTTGTCCATCATCATGCGGAACTGGTCTCTGTCTTCTGCCAGGTCGATGACTTCCGGTGAAGTTCCGAGAATATTGACACCGTATTTCTTCAGGTCGGAAGCAAGGTTCAGCGGAGTCTGGCCGCCGAACTGTGCAATGACGCCGACCGGCTTTTCCTTATGGTAAATGCTGAGTACATCTTCCAGTGTTAATGGTTCGAAGTACAGCTTGTCGGAAGTATCGTAGTCTGTGGAAACCGTTTCCGGATTGCAGTTCACGATAATGGTTTCGAAGCCCAGTTTTTTCAGCGCCAGCGCCGCGTGTACGCAGCAGTAGTCGAATTCGATGCCCTGGCCGATCCGGTTCGGGCCGCCGCCGAGAATCATGACCTTCGGCTTATCTTCACTGATCGGGTTATTGTCCGGCGCATTGTAAGTGGAGTAGAAGTAAGCGCTGTCCTGCGTACCGCTTACGTGGACGCGGTCCCATGCCTCTTCCACGCCGAGGGCGATGCGGCGGTTCCGGATTTCTTCTTCGGAAACCTCCAGAATCTGGCTGAGATATTTATCGGCAAAGCCGTCCTTCTTGGCCTGCGTGAGCGCTTCGTCGGAAGGCAGGCTGCCCTTGCTCTTCAGCAGCTCTTCCTCTTCTTCCACCAGTTCTTTCATCTGCTCGATGAAATACTTCTTTACTTTTGTAATGT
>JAFWDF010000107.1 GCA_017534025.1 Bacillota bacterium | reverse complement strand
GATCCGGCCATGGATTATACCGAGACGCACCAGGTAATCGTCTCCGTCGGCTATGGTGCCGGCACAGAGATTGCCAGCCGCCTGGAAAAGAATAATATCATCGTGAATTACCAGGCGACTCCGGATGAAGAAGGCTTCACGGCTTCCGGCGCGCTGCGCATGGGTGTCAACGAAATGACCCGGTTCGGCTTCGGACCGGAGGAATTCGACCGCCTGGCGGAACTGATGGCAGACTGCATTCTTAATAATGCGGATGTGGCGGATGACGTTTCCAAGCTCCGCTCCGAATTCACGGACATGCAGTACTGCTTCCGGAGCGAAGAGTTCGAAACCGCTCTGGAAGGGCTTGCCCAGTCCATCGGGCTGTAAATCACGCAGTTTATACTTAAACCATTATTATATATTTTCAAAAAGGAGAGCAAATTATGAATTTTCCAGCTGAACTGAAGTATTCCAAATCCCACGAATGGGTTTCCATGGACGGAGATGTAGCCGTAATCGGTATTTCCGATTTTGCGCAGGATGCCCTGGGCGATGTTGTATTCATCAATCTTCCGGAAGTCGGTGATGATGTTGCGGCAGGCGATCCGTTCGGCGATATCGAATCGGTCAAGGCGGTCAGCGATCTGATCAGCCCGGTTTCCGGTACGGTTTGTGCTGTGAATGAGGATCTGCTGGATGCGCCGGAACTGGTGAACCAGGATCCGTATGAAGCGTGGATCATCAAAGTGGAAAATATCAGTGATGAAGAGGAAATGCTGGACGCTGCAGCGTATGAAGCGTTCTGCGCAGAAGAAGCAGAATAACCCGGAGCGGATATGCCGCCAGCCTGGCGGCGGAGTCCGTTTCATTATTATTGATTGGAGGCTCAGTATGAGTTATGTACCATCCACTGCGGAACAGCGCAAGGAGATGCTGTCCGCGCTGGGAATGGAAAACTGGAAGGAATTGTATACCGATGTTCCGGAAGCGATGCTGGTGGAGGAACTGGATCTTCCGGAAGGAATGAGTGAACTGGAGGTTTCCCGCAAGGTTTCCGGCATGGCTGCGAAAAATAAGGTATTCGGAACGGTTCTTCGCGGTGCCGGCGCCTATGACCACTATATTCCGAGCATTGTCCGCGCAGTGACTTCCAAGGAGGAATTCCTGACTGCCTATACGCCGTACCAGGCGGAAATGAGCCAGGGCGTTCTGCAGTATATCTTTGAGTATCAGACCATGATCTGTGAACTGACCGGCATGGATGTTGCCAATGCTTCCGTGTATGACGGCGCGACGGCTGCTGCGGAAGCGGCTGCCATGTGCCGCACGCGTAAACGCAGTGTGACTCTGATTTCCGCCGCAGCCAATCCGGATGTGATCAATACGGTCCGGACTTATTGCTACGGAACCGGGGATGAACTGCGCATCGTACCGGCCAGAGACGGAAAGACCGATGCGGAAGAGCTTCAGAAGATGCTGACAGAGGATGTTTCCTGTTTCTATGTGCAGCAGCCGAATTTTTTCGGGCAGCTGGAAGACGCTGACAAGCTGGGAGAAATGGTGCATGAGGCAGGGGCCATGTATGTCATGGGATGCAACCCGATTTCGCTCGGCATTATGAAAACGCCGGCGGACTGCGGTGCCGATATCGCTGTCGGCGAAGGCCAGCCGCTGGGTATGCCGATGGGATTCGGCGGTCCGTACCTCGGATTTATGGCAACGACGGCTAAGCATATGCGCAAACTGCCTGGCCGGATTGTGGGCGAGACCGTTGACAGTGAAGGCAGCCGCTGTTATGTATTGGCTTTGCAGGCCAGAGAACAGCATATCCGCCGCGAGAAAGCCAGCAGCAATATCTGTTCCAATGAGTCACTGTGCGCGCTGACAGCCGCCGTCTATATGGCGGCCATGGGGCCGGAGGGGCTGGCAGAAGCCGCCCGCCAGTCCATGGCCAAGGCACATTATCTGGCAGATGCGCTGACCGCTGTGAACGGGGTGGATCTGGTATATACCGGTCCGTTCTTCCATGAATTCGTTACCACGCTTCCGGAATCGGAGAAAGTTCTGCAGGCTCTGGAGAATGCAGGAATTCTCGGCGGTCTTCCGCTGGAAGACGGGACGGTTCTGTGGTGTGCTACAGAAAAAGCTTCCCGCGCCGAAATGGACCGGGCAGCGTCCATCGTGAAGGAGGTGCTGGAAGCATGAAATTACTCTTTGAAAGAAGCGTAAGCGGCCGCCGCAGTGATTTACTGGGCAGCTGCGATGTAGAATATGCGGCGCTTCCTGAGGAATTTGCCAGGAAGAACCCGCCGGCCCTTCCGGAAATGAGCGAAGTGGATGTTTCCCGCCATTATACGGAACTGAATCAGCAGGTACATGGCGTCAACAGCGGTTTTTATCCGCTGGGTTCGTGTACCATGAAATATAATCCGCGTGTTGATGAGGATATGGCGGCGCTGCAGGGCTTTACGGGCATTCATCCGCTGGCTCCGAAGGACGCGGTACAGGGCTGTCAGGAAGTACTGGATACAGCGGCCGGTTATCTCTGTGAAATCACCGGCATGGACGGTATGACATTCCAGCCGGCTGCCGGCGCCCACGGGGAATTCACCGGCGTTATGCTGATTAAGCAGTATCATGAAAAGCGCGGCGACAGCGCCAGAAAGAAGATTATCGTGCCGGATTCCGCGCACGGTACCAATCCGGCAACTGCAGTTATGTGCGGTTTTGAAGTCGTCAACATTCCTTCCGCGCCGAACGGATGCATCGATCTGGAAGCGCTGCAGGCGGTGCTTGGCGACGATACGGCGGGCCTGATGCTGACCAACCCGAATACCGTCGGTATTTTCGATGAAAATATTCTGGAGATTACCCGTCTGGTGCATGAAGCCGGCGGACTCTGCTACTATGACGGCGCGAACCTCAACGCAGTTATGGGTATTGTACGGCCCGGCGACATGGGGTTTGACTGCATTCATCTGAATCTGCACAAGACCTTTGCCACCCCGCACGGCGGCGGCGGTCCGGGTGCCTGTGCCGTAGGATGCAAGGAATTCCTGAAGGAGTTCCTGCCGCATTCCGCTCTGATGGAGGGCGGGGACAGCATCCAGGTGCGCAGCTTCAGCGGCAATTTCCTGGTGGTTGTCCGGGCGCTGACTTATCTGCTGACACTGGGCCGGGAAGGCGTGCCGGAAGCGGCCCGCAACGCGGTCCTGAACGCAAATTACCTGATGGAGCAGATCAAAGGAACGTTTGTACCTGCTTTTGACCGGGTTTGCATGCACGAATTTGTTCTGGATCTTTCATCCTACAAGAAAGAAACCGGCGTGTCCGCACTGGATGTGGCGAAGTCCCTGATCGATTACGGGATGCATCCGCCTACCATGTATTTCCCTCTCATCGTTCACGAAGCGCTCATGCTGGAGCCGACCGAAACCGAGAGCAAGGAAACGCTAGACGAAGCGGCGGCTGTGTTCCGCAAGCTGTATGAGCTGGGATTCCGGGATCCGGAATTCATGCATAACGCGCCGCACAACGCGCCGATCGGACGTCCGGATGAAGTGCAGGCTTCCCGTAAGCCGGTTCTCCGCTGGAAAAAGGAACAGTAATAAGTAACTTCAAGGCGATAATAAAGGACTGTTACGGATCATGATCAGAACATGCGCTGTGATCGAGAGTCCCGGCACGGACCCTCATTACAATCTGGCGCTGGAACGGTATCTGCTGGAACAGGTTCCCGGGGAAGAATGCATTCTGTATCTGTGGCAGAATCAGAATACGGTTGTGATCGGCCGGAATCAGAACGCCTGGAGAGAATGCCGCACCGCTCTTCTCCGCCGGGACGGCGGGACACTTGCCCGCCGCCTCTCCGGAGGAGGAGCGGTGTTTCACGATCTGGGCAATCTGAATTTCACATTTCTGATGCCGACAGCGGAATATAATGAACGGCGGCAGGAGGAAGTCATACTGGCCGCCTGCCGTTCTCTGGGCATTGACGCCGAAATGACCGGGCGCAATGATCTGACCGTGCAGGGCAGAAAATTTTCCGGCAATGCGTATTACCACAACCGCGGGAAGTCCTATCATCACGGCACCCTGCTGGTGGACGCCGACCGGGATAAAATGGGCCGGTACCTGCAACCTTCCCGGGCGAAGCTGCGCGGGAAAGGGGTGGATTCCGTGCGTTCCAGAGTCATTAACCTGAAGGAACTGCTTCCGTCTCTGACGGTGGATATCCTGAAAGAGGCTGTGGCGGCTTCCTTTGCATCGGTATACGGCAGGCCGGTGCGCCGGCTTGTTCCGGAAGATCTGGATCAGGATGCCGTTTCTGCATTGTATGAGCTTCAGAAACAGTGGGAATGGATTACGGCCGGGATCTGCCCTTCGATGTTTCCTGTGAAGAACGCTTTGCATGGGGGGAACTGCGGCTGGATTTTTCGGTTGAGAAAGGTCTGGTAGAACATGTAGCCGCCTGGACGGATTCCATGGAATGGGATTTATCCGACCGGATTCAATCCGCATTGAACGGCTGCCGTTTCGAAGAAGAGGAACTGATCGGCCGGATCCGGTCGGAAAACATTTCCTGCAGCGAAGATATTGTCCGGCTTGTTCAGAAGCTGGAGATATGAAGAATCATTAATAGTTAAAGAAAGAGTTTTTTAATAGTATGATGGATTTTCAGCTTATCATTATCGGAGCCGGTCCGGGAGGTTACAGTGCAGCACTGCGCGCCGCCCAGATGGGCCTGAAGACCGCTATTGTAGAAAGCAGAGAGATCGGCGGCACCTGCCTGCACCGGGGATGTATTCCGACCAAGACGCTGCTGCATGTATCGGAAGTATATCATGATGCTTGCCACGGGGAAGAGATCGGCATCCGTTTTGACGGCGTGCAGGTAGATATGGAAAAGATTTTTTCCTATAAGCGTAGTGTTTCCGAGACGCTGGCTTCCGGTGTGGAGACCATGCTTTCGAAGGGAAAGGTTGCGATCCTGCGCGGTCACGGCATCATAACAGCAGCGGATACCGTGGAGATTACGCGCGGGGAGTCCGCTGGAGTGTATACGGCAGACCGCATTCTGGTGGCTACCGGTTCCCAGCCGTTCCGTCCGTCGATTCCGGGACTGGATCTGCCAGGTGTGATCACCTCCGATGAGCTTCTGGAAGGAACGGATCATCTGTATTCCTCCATCGTCATTATCGGCGGCGGTGTCATCGGTGTGGAATTTGCCACATTCTATGCCGATCTGGGATGTGAAGTTACGGTAATTGAAGGAAAAGACCGTCTGCTTTCCACCTTTGACAGAGAGCTTGGCCAGAATCTGGCCAACGGCCTGAAGCGGCAGGGGGTTCATGTGCATCTGAAATCCATGGTGCAGAGCGTGGAAAAAACCGCGGACGGCATGACAGTGCATTTTGAAGGAAAGAACGGGGAAGAGTCCGTTTCCGGGGAAGTCGTTCTGTGCGCGATCGGCCGGGTTCCTTATCATAATGAATTATTCTCCGACCACCTGAATCCGGAGATGGACGGCCGCAGCCTCCACGTAAATGAACGTTTCGAGACCAGCATTCCGGGGATTTATGCCATCGGAGACGTTTCCTCCCGCTACCAGCTGGCCCATGTGGCGGCGGCGCAGGGAAAAGCCTGTGTGGAAATGATGTGCGGCAGAGAAAGCCTGACCGATCTCAGTCTGGTGCCGAGCTGTATTTACAGCCATCCGGAAATAGCGACAGTGGGAATGACGGACGCGCAGGCGAAGGAAGCCGGTATTCCGGTGAAGGTCGGCAAGTGTGTCATGGGCGGGAATGCCAGAACACTGCTGGCAGATGCCGGCCGCAGCTTCATGAAAGTGGTGGCACATGCGGAGACCGGCGCAATTCTGGGCGCCCATATGATGTGCATTAACAGCACGGATATGATCTCACAGATGTCCGCTGCGATAGAAGGGAAGAAAACGCCGCAGGAGCTGCTGCAGACGATGCGTCCGCATCCGACCTTCGAGGAAGCGCTGACGGATGCCCTGGAAGATCTTTGCAGAAAACTGGAAAAATAACAACAGCCCGCGTTGGATGTATGCCGGGCCCGGTCTGGCTTCTGCGGCCTGCCCGGGTCCGGTTTTTATAATTCCGGTATGTGCAGTGGTGAAGAGGGATAATGCAGTCTGTATATTCTTGTGGAGCCGGGAAAAATGTTGTAAAATACAAAGATATGATAGTCAACATTCCGGGCGGTATGCCCGGCGGAATAGAAGAGAGGACTG
>JAFWDF010000106.1 GCA_017534025.1 Bacillota bacterium | reverse complement strand
TACTGGTCAACATTCATCCAGTAATCCGCTTTCTCCCGGGAGAACGGTTCCTCTTCATTCTTCGCGTCGGCATAACGCAGGAAATACCAGGAGGAATCCACGAAGGTATCCATGGTATCCATTTCCCGCTCCGCTTTTTTGCCGCAGACCGGGCAGGTTACATCTGCAAAGGACTTACTGGTAGTCAGCGGAGACTGTCCTTTTCCGGTAAACTCAACGTCCGTCGGAAGCAGAATCGGCAGATTCTCCTCTTTCTCCGCAACATAACCGCATTCCTCACAGTGAATGATCGGAATCGGCACACCCCAGTATCTCTGTCTGGAAATCAGCCAGTCGCGCAGGCGGAAATTAACCGAACTGCTGCCCAGCCCCTGCTCTTCAATATATTCCGTGATCTTCTGAATCGCTTCCTTGTTGTTCATCCCGTTGAACTGACCGGAATTGATCATCGTGCCTTCTGCGACAAACGCAGCTTCCAGATTGTTCAGATCAATGGCCGGATCCTCAGGATCCACAACCGGAACGATATCAATACCGTACTTTTTCGCAAATTCAAAGTCACGCTGGTCGTGCGCCGGCACAACCATGATGGCGCCGGTACCGTAGTCCATCATGACATAATTGGCAATATATACAGGCACTTTGCCGCCGGTCAGCGGATTGACGGCATAACGGCCGATGAAGCAGCCTTCTTTTTCCAGCGTGGTGGAGCTTCTGTCAATATCACTGAGATACTGCAGCTTGTCCATGAACGCATCCACTTCCGCCTGGCATTCCGGTGCCACCAGTTCCTTTACAAACGGATGCTCCGGAGACAGAATCATACAGGTCACGCCGAAAATCGTGTCCGGTCTGGTCGTGAAGATACGCAGTTTCTGATCAAAACCTTCGATCTCGAAATCTACCTCCGCCCCTTCGCTGCGGCCGATCCAGTTCTTCTGCATCAGCTTGACCTTGTCCGGCCAGCCCGGCAGTTTTTCCAGATCATCCAGCAGTCTCTGCGCGTAGTCCGTAATCTTCAGGTACCACTGGGACAGATCCTTTTTCCCGACCGGTGTTTTGCAGCGTTCGCAGACCCCGTCCACAACCTGTTCGTTGGCCAGTACCGTCTGGCAGGACGGACACCAGTTCACCGGATTCTTTTTCTTATATGCCAGCCCCTTGTTGAAGAACTGAATAAAGAGCCACTGCGTCCAGCGGTAATAATCCTCCCGGCAGGTCATGACTTCCCGGTCCCAGTCGTAGCTGAGCCCGAGCGCATTGAGCTGTTCTCTCATTTCCTCAATATTGTCATGGGTCCAGATATCCGGACGGATGCCGTTCTTAATGGCCGCGTTCTCCGCCGGAAGGCCGAAGGAATCCCAGCCCATCGGATGAAGCACATTATACCCCTTCATCGTCATGTATCTGGCGGTCACATCGCCGATGGAATAGTTTCTTACATGTCCCATGTGAAGCTTACCGGACGGATACGGAAACATTTCCAGCACATAATACTTTTCCTTATCCGGTTTTTCCTCCGTATGGAACACATTGTTTTCTGCCCAGTACTTCTGCCATTTTCCTTCGATGGCGCGAAAATCATATCTCTCAGACATTGTTTTTAAGCCTCCCAGTCTATTCTATCGCAGTCGCTCCAAATGGTTTCAAGATCATATTTCTCACGCATTTCCGGTACGAAGAGGTTGACGATCACGTCGCCGTAATCCATCAGCGTCCAGCCGGAGCCGTTCTTCCCTTCAATCCTGCGTGTAAACCGGTTCTGCAGTTCCGCCCGTTCTTCAATGTAATCAGCGATGGCATCCGTCTGGCGGATCGTGCCGCCGGTAGCGATAATCAGATAATCCGCAAAAGAGGATTTCTCCGCCACATCGATTACCACGATGTCCGATCCTTTCTTACCATCAATGATATTGGCGGCATATACTGCAAAATTGCGGCTGTTTTCCAGTGAGTTGTCCTGCAGAAGCTCCGCAAACCAGTCCCTTGCCTTTACGGTATCTTCATCCAGGAACATGCCCTGGTTTCTTACGCGTTTAATGGACCGGTCGGCGATTTCGTACCCCGCCTGGTCCAGATCCTGGAAAGCCAGGCGATTCAGTTCCTCCGCCTCCGGATAGGTCCGGTTCGGTTCCACCGCGTCGGCAACAAAAATAATCTTTTCCAGCAGAGACATGTTTTCCCGTCCGGTGGTATGGAAGCTCACCGCATTGAGGATGTCTTCATCCGTGACGCCGAAACGGTCCTCCAGGATTTTTGCCGCCAGTTTGCTGTGTGCCAGCTGCGGCTTGTCAATATATACCTCTCCGATCCCGTATTCCTCCACCAGCATATTCATCTCATCGCTGTCCAGATTCTTGCAGGCGTCATGAAACAAAGCCGCAATGTAGGTTTTTTCTTCATCCGCGCCATACCGTTTCGCCAGCTCCACAGCTGTGGCGATGACGCCCTCGGTATGCCGGTATCTTTTTTCGGTCAGTCTGACCCGGATATATCGTTCCAGTTCCCGAATGAATTCCTTATCCATAAATAATGATTACTCCTTCAATCACGGTAAAGCCCGTTTTCATTAATATAATCTCTTACTGCGTCCGGTACAAGATACCGGATGCTTTTTCCCTCTCTGATCCTTCTCCGGATGTCGGTGGACGAAATTTCCAGCTGCGGTATATCAGCCAAAACTACTTCCGCATGGTATTTCCCGCGGATTGCCTCCGCAAACGCATCCAGCTTTTCATTCTCATAGCCGGGACGGTGTCCTACCACAAAGCCGTAGCTGCCGAGAAGTTCCTCCGCACCTTTCCATCGTTCTATTTCATAAAAGGAATCCGTACCGATGATAAAGTACAGTCTGTCTCCCGGATGTTCCTCCTGCAGTTCCCGCAGCGTATCCACCGTAAAGGAAGTTTCCGTCTTCGTCACTTCCCGGTCGGATACTGCCAGCCGCCTGTTGCCAGCCACAGCCAGCTCCGCCATCCGGAAATGATGCATGGCCTCCGGTCCGCCTGTACCCAGTTTAAAAGGGGATTCGTAGGCGGGAATGATAATGGTATAGTCCAGGCCGGCTTCATCGGTGGCGTATTCCGCCAGCGCCAGATGGCTGTTGTGGATGGGGTTGAAGGATCCTCCGAACACTCCGATTTTCATGGATCAGTACCTCTATTGATTGTTCCTGCTTCCAGGATTATGCAATAAAAAGGAGAATGCATTTTCCTACTCCTCTTCTTTAACATTCATAATCGCCAGTTCATCCAGCTGGCTCTGATCGATCAGCCCCGGTGCGCCGGACATGAGGCACTGGGCATTCTGGTTCTTCGGGAAGGCGATGACTTCCCGGATGCTGGAAGCACCCAGCATGATCATGACCAGACGGTCCATGCCGTAGGCCAGTCCGCCGTGCGGCGGCGTGCCGTAGCGGAAGGCATCCAGGAGGAAGCCGAATTTGTCCCGGACTTCCTGATCGCTCAGCTTCAGCGCGCGGAATACTCTTTTCTGTACTTCGCTGTCGTGGATTCGAATACTGCCGCCGCCGGCTTCCACACCGTTCAGAACGATATCATAAGCCTTGGCCCGTACAGCACCCGGATCAGTTTCCAGCTTGTCCAGATCTTCTTCCTTCGGCATGGTGAACGGATGATGCATTGCTACATAACGGTCTTCCTCTTCACTGTATTCAAACATCGGGAAGTCGGTGACCCAGAGGAAATTGAATTTCGAATCATCCAGCAGGCCCATGCGTCCCGCAATATGTCTGCGCAGGAATCCCAGCGTATCGCTCACAATCTTGTACGTATCCGATCCGAACAGAATCAGATCGCCTGCTGCAGCTTCCATCTTTTCCAGAATAGCCTGCGTGGTCTCCTCATCAAAGAATTTTGCAATCGGAGAAGTCACACCGTCCGCCGTCACCTTCATCCAGGCAAGCCCTTTGGCACCGTAGGATTTCGCGCTTTCTGCCAGTTTGTCAATCTCCTTGCAGCTGAACTGATCCGCACCGCCGTTAATGTTAATGGCTTTGACTACGCCGCCGTTCTCCAGAGCGGATGTGAATACCTTGAATCCGCAGCCCCTGACGATCTCGCTGAGATCCTTCAACTCAAAACCGAAACGGGTGTCCGGTTTATCGCTGCCGAACCGGTTCATGGCCTCATCATACGGAAGCTGCAGGAATGGCGTTTCCAGCTCCACCCCCAGCGTTTCCCGGAACAGAGTCTTCAGGAAGCGTTCCTGAATCTCCATGATATCTTCCGGTTCCACAAAGGACAGTTCCATGTCGATCTGTGTAAATTCCGGCTGCCGGTCAGCCCGGAGATCCTCATCCCGGTAGCATCTGGCAATCTGGAAATACCGGTCGCAGCCGGACAGCATCAGTAGCTGCTTGTAGATCTGCGGTGACTGAGGCAGTGCATAATATCTGCCGTGGTTTACTCTGCTCGGAATCAGATAGTCCCGGGCGCCTTCCGGCGTCGGTTTGCAGAGGGTCGGCGTTTCAATCTCCAGAAAGCCTTCTCCGGCGAAGAAATTTCGGGCCGACATGGCTACCTTGTGACGGAATTCCAGATTCCGCTGCATCTGCGATTTGCGCAGGTCCAGATACCGGTAGCGCAGACGGAGGTTCTCGTCTGCATTGTCGTCGTCCTTGATATAAATCGGAGGCGTTTCCGCTCCCGAATATATTTTCAGTTCTTTTACGAGGACTTCGATATCACCGGTCGGAAGCTTGCTGTTTTTGGATTCCCGTTCCGTGACAATCCCCTTCACCCCGATGACATACTCCGATTTCAAAGTATCTGCCATCTCAAACAGGGACTGTTCCGTTGTATCGTCAAAGACGATCTGCGTGATGCCGCTCCGGTCTCTAAGATCACAGAAAATCAGACTTCCCAGATTCCTCTTTTTTGCGACCCATCCGTTCAGCACCACTTCCTCGCCC
The DNA here is from genome assembly GCA_017534025.1 of Bacillota bacterium. Classification (GTDB taxonomy): domain Bacteria; phylum Bacillota; class Clostridia; order Peptostreptococcales; family Anaerovoracaceae; genus RUG708. The sequence goes on along the minus strand of JAFWDF010000106.1, from coordinate 666 downwards.
GCGTTTTCGATCCGCAGTTCACCGCATCTGACGGTTCTTTTAAAAACCTGTCTCATTCAAATTCCCTTCTTCCATATTGCCGCTTTATTCCTGTGCAGCCTGTTTCAGTATTTCCGCCAGTTCTTCCACATGGATACTGGTCTGTTCCGATGTTTTCATATTTTTCAGGGTCAGTTCCCCGCTGTCGATTTCATCGTCCCCGATCACGTGAGTATAATTCGCGCGGATCCGGTCTGCATATTTGAACTGCCCCTTCAGATTTCTTCCTGCCACATCCAGCATGGCAAACAGCCCCTGCTTCCGGAGATCGTGAACCAGCTTCTGGGCATACATTCTTCCCCGGTCGCCGAGATAAGCCACCAGTACGTCCGGAGCAGGATTTTCCGGCATGAAAGCACCGGTCGCTTCCATGACAATCATCAGCCGTTCGATGCCCAAACCGAAGCCGATGCCCGGTGTCGCCGGGCCGCCGATCTGTTCCACCAGGCCGTCGTACCGGCCGCCGCCGCAGACGGTTCCCTGGGCGCCGATGGTATTGGTCACAATTTCAAACGCTGTTTTTGTATAATAATCCAGGCCGCGCACAATTTTCGGATCCACCACATATGACAGGCCCAGCGTGTCCAGATTGGTTTTCAGTTCTTCAAAGGAACGGCTGCAGTCTTC
>JAFWDF010000105.1 GCA_017534025.1 Bacillota bacterium | reverse complement strand
TCGCGGAACGCCTGGAACAGCAGGCGGAACAGAACCGTGCGGCGCAAAAGGAAACCGGGCGCGCGGCGGAGAAAGGGACTGACACGCGGGGCGCAGAAGTACGCACAGTGGAAAAAAGAACGGCCGGCCGCGGAACGGAAGACCGTCCGGCGGAAAGAAAACCGGCGGGACGGAGTGCAGAGGAACGTTCTGCGGACAGAAAACTGTCCGGGGTCCGTGTAAAAGCGGTTTCCCGCACCGGCGGAAGAACCGACCGGGTATCCGGCGCAGAACCGGGGCAGGAAAAACCGTCCCGGCAGGCGGCTGCCCCCGAAAAGCCGGTCGCAAGTGAAGAGCGGCCGGAAGTGGAAGGCGTACTGGAAATTGCTGAAGGCGGGTATGGCTTCCTGCGTTTCCGGAATTTCCTGACCAGCGATCAGGATATCTATGTATCCCAGACGCAGATCCGCCGTTTTAATCTGAAAACCGGTGATAAAGTGCGGGGCATTACCCGCCGCCCGAACGAAGGGGAACGCTTTGGCGCGCTGCTGTATGTGACGGCAGTCAATGGCGATGAACCGGGCGTGTCGATCCGGCGGCCGCATTTTGAAGACCTGACACCGGTATTTCCGTTTGAAAGAATCAAGCTGGAGGGCAGCGGAAAGGACCTGTCCACCCGGATGATCGATCTGTTTGCGCCGATCGGCAAAGGACAGAGAGGCCTCATCGTGGCGCCGCCGAAGGCGGGCAAGACTGTGCTGCTGAAAAAAATCGCGGCCAGCATTGAAAGCCAGTATCCGGATATCCATCTCATCGTGCTACTCATCGACGAACGGCCGGAGGAAGTGACGGATATGAAGCGATCCATCCGGGGCGATGTCATTTATTCGACGTTCGATGAACAGCCGGAGCATCATGTCAAAGTGGCGGAAATGGTTCTGGAACACGCCAGGCGTCTCGTGGAACATAAGAAGGACGTAGTGATTCTTCTGGACAGCATTACCCGCCTTGCCCGGGCATACAATATCGTCGTGCCGTCCTCCGGCAAGACGCTGTCCGGCGGGATTGACCCCGGTGCGCTGCACAAACCGAAGAAATTTTTCGGCGCTGCCAGAAAAATGGAAGAGGGCGGCAGCATCACCATTCTTGCCACGGCGCTGATTGAAACAGGCAGCCGCATGGACGATGTTATTTTTGAAGAATTCAAGGGGACGGGAAATATGGAACTGCATCTGGACCGCAAGCTGTCGGAACGCAGAATATTCCCGGCCATAAACATTCACAAATCCGGTACGCGCCGGGAGGATCTCCTGCTCAGCCCGGCGGAAATGGAGGCGATGTGGAAGATCCGCAGGGCCCTGTCCAGCCAGAGCGTGCAGGAAGTGACGGAAACCATTACGGATAACATGGCGCATACCCGCACGAACCGTGATTTTGTGGATATTATCAATAGAACAAGAGTATTAGGTTAATGCATAATGGATTTTGACAAGATATTTATTAAAGACTGCAACCCGACGAAGATGGGCGGACAGGCAGTGATGGAAGGCATCATGATGAAAGGCGCCGACCGCATGGCGGTGGCGGTGCGCCGGGCAGACCGGACCATCAATGTACGGGAAACGCCGCTCAAAAAGCGGGGGAAGTGGGTGAAATGGCCCATTATCCGGGGTGTGATGACATTTGTGGACTCACTGGTTACCGGCACGCGCACGCTGATGTATTCTGCGGAAGTGCTGGAAGAGGATATCGGCGCGGAGGAAGAGTACGAGCCGTCCAAATTTGAAAACTGGCTGGAAGCGCACTTCGGCGAAAAAGGAGTGTTCAATTTCGCACTGTATCTTTCGGTGGTTCTGGCGCTGGTTCTTTCTATCGGTGTGTTCGTTCTCCTGCCTACCTGGCTGGTGGGCGTGCTGGGCAAAGTGATCAGCAGTACCATCGTCCTGAATCTCATCGAGGGCGTGCTGCGGATCATCATGTTTCTGATTTATGTGGCGGCGATTTCACGGATGGAAGATATTTACCGTGTTTTCCAATACCACGGGGCGGAGCACCAGACGATTCACTGCTATGAAAACGGCCTGGAACTGACGCCGGAAAACTGCGCGCAGTTTGAAACGCTGCATCCCCGCTGCGGAACCAGCTTTCTGATGTTCGTTCTGATCATCAGCCTGCTGCTCTTTTCTCTGCTGGGATGGCCGAATCTGGCCGTGCGCATCCTGTCGCGGCTCCTGCTGATCCCGGTGGTGGCCGGTCTTTCCTATGAAGTTCTGCGCTGGGCAGGAAGCAGTACGTCCGGCATTGTAAAAATACTCAGCGTGCCGGGACTGCTGATGCAGAAAATTACCACCAAGGTGCCGGATGAATCCCAGCTGGAAGTGGCCATCGTCGCGGTGAAAGCCTGCCTGCAGGACCGTCCTGCGGAGGAACGGATCTACGATGTGGATTCGCAGGGCAATCCGGTGGACCGGAATGCGCGGAATGAGGATGCGGACGAAAGCGATCATGAAAACGAATAGGGAATTATTGAAGGAAGGCATCGCAGCGCTGGAAGCTGCGGGGGTAACAGAAGCACGGGCGGACGCGGAGCGTCTGTTCATGGATCTGCTGGGGGAATCCCGCGCCTTTCTTTTTCTTCATGGTAATGATCCGGCGGCGCCGGAAGAGGAGACGCGGTACCGGGAATGGATCCGGCGCCGCGCGCAGGGCGAGCCCGTGCAGTATATTACCGGGCTGCAGGAATTTATGGGGCTGCCGTTTCACGTGAAACCGGCCGTTCTGATTCCCCGCCCTGAAACGGAGCAGCTGGTGGAATATGCGCTGGAACTGGCGGCGTCGCTGCCGGCACATCCCGCAATCCTGGATATGTGCTGCGGCTCCGGCGCCATTGCGGTAGCAACGGCGGCAGCTCTTCCGGATGCGGCGCTGACCGCCTGCGACTTCAGCGGGGAGGCGCTGCAGACGGCGCAGGAAAATGCCGTTCTCAATCATGTAGAAGACCGGATTGTGTTTATGCGGACCGATATGTTTGGCTCTGCCGGACCCGGAACAGAGGGCCTTTCCGGCCGCCGGTTTGATATGATTCTGTGCAATCCGCCTTATATACCGACTGCTGTGATTGAAACGCTGGATATCCCGGTGCGCGATCACGAACCGCGCAGCGCTCTGGACGGCGGGGCGGACGGCCTGCATTTCTACCGGATCCTGGCGGAGCAGGCATGGCAGTATCTGCGTCCGGGCGGCATCCTGCTGATGGAGATCGGTTATGATCAGGCGGAGGAGGTTGCCGGACTGCTGTCGGCGGCCGGCCGGTATGATCATATTTCCTGCCGGCAGGATCTGGCAGGCAGGGACCGGATGATCGCCTGCCGGAGAACAGACTGAGACCGGCCGGCCGCTTCCCGCAGAATGGCTCTGCGGTTTGCCGCGGCTGTTTATCCCGGTTTGCAAAAAAGACTTGCAAGAATATTGTTGTTGTGATATTATCATAGCGCTGTTTTGAAATTACTGTAAAAACGTGAGTCCCATAATGCTTCACGCGAAAAGAGGTGCAAGATATGAGAGAAGGAATTCATCCTAAGTTCGTGCCATGCAAGGTTACATGCGCTTGCGGCAATTCATTTGAAACCATGTCCACACAGCCGGAGCTCCGTCTGGAAATCTGTTCTTCCTGCCATCCGTTCTATACCGGACAGCAGAAGTTCATCAACAGAGGCGGCCGTGTAGAAAAGTTCAAGAAAAAGTTCAACATGGAATAATAAAGACTGGTTGCTGCGAAGTGGTTCCCACCGGCAGCAGCCTTTTTTATTTCTACACGTAAGCCGGTTATTGTGATATAATTATTAGACGTGTATTTTAATGAAGGCATGCGGCGCGGTTCTGCAGGGAAAAGCGCGGCAGGATCATTAACATATATATCGTTAGCATAAATATTATTGCAGGAGTGAATGAATGTACGACAAACTCGATTTTATTCAGAATAAATATGAAGAACTGAGTATGAAAGTGTCCGATCCTGCTGTGATTGCCGACCAGGCAGTCTGGCAGAACTACGCCAGGGAAATCGGCGAGATCGAACCGATCGTGCAGAAGTATACCGAATACCGTCAGGTGGTTGACGGCATCGCGGAGGCGCGGGAGATCCTGGAGGACGGGGATTCGGACGAAGAAATGCGCCAGCTTGCCAAGATGGAATTGTCCGAGCTGGAAGAAAAAGAAGAAGTTTTGAATGAGGAACTGAAAGTTCTGCTGATCCCGAAGGATCCGAATGACCAGAAAAACGTATATCTGGAAATCCGCGCGGGTACGGGCGGCGACGAAGCGGCGCTGTTCGGATCGGATCTGATGCGTATGTATATGCGCTACGCGGAACGCCGCGGCTGGAAGACGGAGATCATCGATACCAACGAAACAGGGATCGGCGGCATCAAGGAAGCCGTTATTCTGATCAAGGGCAAGGGCGCCTATTCCAGACTGAAGTACGAAAGCGGCGTACATCGTGTACAGCGTGTGCCGGAGACCGAATCCAGCGGCCGGATTCATACGTCTGCTGCAACGGTGGCAGTGCTGCCGGAAGTAGAAGACGTGGAAGTGGATCTGAATCCGAACGACGTCCGTGTAGACGTGTACCGGGCATCCGGCAACGGCGGACAGTGCGTCAACACCACGGACTCCGCAGTGCGGCTGACACATATTCCGACCGGGCTGGTGGTGACCTGCCAGGACGAAAAATCCCAGCTGAAGAATAAGGACAAGGCCTTTAAGGTGCTGCGGGCAAAGCTCTATGATATGAAGATGCAGCAGCAGCATGACGAGCTGGCGGAAGAACGGAAGAGCCAGGTGGGCAGCGGTGACCGCAGTGAGCGGATCCGCACCTACAATTTCCCGCAGGGCCGGATTTCCGATCACCGGATCGGCCTGACTATTTACAAACTCGACTATTTCCTGGATGGCGAGCTGGACGAAGTAATCGATGCGCTGATCACGTCCGATCAGGCCGAGAAAATGAAAAATTTCGGCTGACGGAGTGCGGACGCGCATGCATTGGATAGAATTAACTAATGGAGGGAATCGATGGACACAATTATTTATCACATTACCGATCCTGATGAAGATTATGATAAGATCGCGGAAGCGGCCGAGGTGATGAACAACGGAGGCCTGGTGGCTTTCCCGACGGACACGGTCTATGCACTGGGTGCAGCTATTACCCAGTTTGACGCGATCCAGAAGCTTTTTGAAGTAAAGAACCGCCCGAAGGACAATCCGATGAGTGTGCTGGTAGCCAGGGACCTGGATATGCATATGGTCGCGGACTTCACTGCACCGAATGCGCAGGCGGCGGCAAATTTCATTGAAATGTTCTGGCCGGGTCCGCTGACGCTCGTTATGAAGAGACTGTCGTTCCGCGTACTCAGTGAGATTACCGGAGGCAGAGAAAACATCGGCGTCCGTATGCCGGACAACGATATCGCTCGCGCGCTGATCGCGGAAGTGGGCAATCCGGTCGTGGCACCGAGTGCAAATATTTCCGGGCATCCGAGTCCGACAACCGGACAGCATGTCATCGACGAGCTGAACGGCAAAGTAGATATGATTCTGGTGGGACCGGACTGCAAACTGGGCATTGAATCCACGATTCTCGATATCTCCGACGAGCATCCGCTCATTCTCAGAAAGGGCCCGCTCACCAGAGACCAGCTGCAGGAAGCGTGTCCGAGAGCTATTTACGAGCTCGCGGAAGGGGAACTGGAAAAGATGCTGAAGGGAGAGGAAGAACCGGATCTCGAAGAACTCGCTCCGGGCCTCAAGTACAAGCATTATCAGCCGAAGGCATCCTTCATCCTCTACACCGGTGCGCCGGAAGCCTACACGGGTGCCATCCGTTCGGCCGCGAAAAGGATGGAAAAGGAAGGCAAGTCCGTTGGCATCATCGATTTCATGGGTGATGCAAAGGAAGCCGCCAACAAATTCTATCTGGAGCTCAGACGGCTGGATGAAGAAGGCAAGGATATCATCATGTGCGCCGGCCTGCCGGAAGTCGGCCTCGGCGGGGCAGTTATGGACCGCATGAGAAAAGCCTCCGGCGGTGAAGTAGTGAATCTGGACCGCGCGTAACACCGCGTATCCGAAAAATAATTTCTGTTATATAAATAATTACGATTTATGGAGGATATTATCATGATTGCGCTTGCCAGTGACCATGCAGGTTTTGAGCTGAAGGAAGCCATCAAAAAACATCTTTTGGACAACAATTACGACATTATCGACATGGGTACAAATTCCAAAAATTCATGCGATTATCCGATCTTTGCAAAGAAGGCGGCACATGCGGTTGCGACCGGACAGTGCGAGAAGGGGATTGTCTGCTGCGGTACCGGAATCGGTGTTTCCATCGTTGCGAACAAGGTGAAAGGTATTCGCTGCGCGCTCTGCACCAGTGAATTTACCGCAGAGATGGCCAAGCGGCACAACAATGCCAACATGGTCGCTTTCGGAGCCCGTGTCTCGGAAACAGAAGATGTCCTGCGCATGGTCGATGTGTGGCTGAATGCACAGTTTGAAGAAGGCCGTCATCAGAGACGGATCGACATGATGGAAGACTGACCGGAAGCCGTTTGTTGTTACAAGAATTATTAGAATGTTAATGCTATTCAACCCGAAGAACAGGAGAAGCAGACAATGACAATGTATGAAGAACTCGTCGCCCGCGGACTGATTGCGCAGGTAACGGATGAACAGGAAATCAAAGAACTGGTGGATAACGGTAAAGCTACTTTTTATATCGGCTTTGACCCGACGGCGGACAGCCTTCACGTCGGTCACTTCATGGCTCTGTGCCTGATGAAGAGACTGCAGAGCGTGGGCAACCAGCCGGTAGCACTGGTAGGCGGCGGCACCGGCATGATCGGCGACCCTTCCGGCCGTACCGATATGCGTCAGATGATGACTGTAGAAACCATCGACCACAACTGCGAATGCTTCAAAAAGCAGATGAGCCGCTTTATCGAATTCGGTGACGGCAAAGCGATCATGGTGAATAATGCGGACTGGCTGAGAGATCAGAACTATATTGAATTCCTCAGAGAAATCGGACCGCACTTCTCCGTCAATCACATGCTGGCTGCGGAATGCTACAAGTCCAGAATGGAAAAGGGCCTGAGCTTCCTGGAATTCAACTACATGATCATGCAGGCGTTCGACTTCTATAAACTGTATCAGGATTACGGCTGCAATATGCAGTTCGGCGGCAACGACCAGTGGAGCAACATGCTGGCCGGTACCGAGCTGATCCGCCGTAAGCTGGGTGAGGATGCCTACGCAATGACCATCACTCTCCTTCTGAATTCGGAAGGCAAGAAGATGGGCAAGACCGCCAACGGCGCAGTATGGCTCGATCCGGACAAGACCACTCCGTATGAATTCTACCAGTACTGGAGAAATGTTGCGGATGTGGATGTACCGCGCTTCATGAGAATGCTGACCTTCAGAAGCCTGGACGAAATCGCGGAAATCGAAAAGTGGGAAGGCAGTGACATGAACAAGGGCAAGGAAATGCTGGCCCACGATCTGACAGAGCTGGTACACGGCAAGGAAGAAGCGGATAAGGCGCAGAAAGCGGCGCTCTCCCTGTTTGCCGGCGGTGCGGCTTCCGCAGATGTACCGACGACGGAATTTGACGCGTCTGAATTTGAAGGTGAAGGCAAGGGCCTGGTATCGCTCCTGAACGAAATCGGCCTGGTTTCCTCCAACAGCGAAGGGTTCCGTACTATTGAACAGGGCGGCCTGACTGTGAATGATGAAAAGATCACCGACAAGAAGATGCAGGTGACTTCGGATATGTTCAAGGATGGAGAGCTGCTGATCCGGAAGGGCAAGAAAAAGTATCACAAAGTTACAATTAAATAAATCCTGACGAACTGCGCGAATATTTTCTTGACAAGCGTTCGGAGTACCGATATACTCTTGATGTTATGCGAAAGAAATATTCGCGCTTTTTTCGTGCCTGAAAATGAAGACGGATTTTTCGGGTATGACTGATTCTTTTGAGTAATCGGCCCTCCGGGGCGTTTACTATACGGTGCAGGCTGGATGACCGGCCGTGACCGCACAGTTAAATTATTTTATTGGACGCCGAAAACGATAGCAATATCTGAGTAGGCCAGGAGGTTTTCACATGAGTTCCTACATCGCAAAGCCTCAGGACGTCGAAAGAAAATGGTATGTCATCGACGCGGAAGGCAAGACGCTGGGCAAGGTTGCCGCGGAAGCCGCTTCCATCCTGAGAGGCAAGAAGAAGCCGATTTTCACTCCTCACGTTGATACTGGCGACTATGTCATCATCATCAATGCGGAGAAGGTGGAAGTAACCGGCAAGAAGAGAAAAGAAAAGATCTACAAGAGACATACCGGTTATCCGGGCGGTCTCCGCGAAACTACTTTCGAACAGCTGCTTAACAAAGCACCTGAAGAGATCATCAGACACGCTGTCAAGGGCATGATGCCGAACGGCAAACTGGGCAGACAGATGTTCAAGAAGCTCAAGGTTTATGCAGGTCCTGAGCACAAGCATGCTGCACAGCAGCCTGAGATCTGGGAATTCTAAAGTAAGGGAGGAGATCAAAAAATGGCAAACACTGTATTTATTGGAACAGGCAGAAGAAAAAAAGCGGTAGCCAGAGTAAGACTCGTTCCCGGCACCGGTAAGATTACCGTAAATAAGAAAGACCTGGAGGAATACTTCCCTCTCGATACACTGAAGAATGAAGTAAAGCGTCCGTTCATCATTTCCGGCAACGAAGGCAAGTTTGATGTCATCGCGCTGGTTGACGGCGGCGGCACCACCGGTCAGGCCGGCGCTCTGCGCCACGGCATTTCCAGAGCTCTCGTCAGTGCGGATCCGGAAAACAGACCTTCCCTGAAGGCTGCCGGCTTCCTCACAAGAGATCCGAGAATGAAGGAAAGAAAGAAGTACGGTCTCAAGAAGGCCAGAAGAGCGTCCCAGTTCTCCAAGAGATAATCAGAGCGGGAACCGATACGCAGCAGCCGGTTCTGCCCGTACGGGCGGAAAACCGCATGGCAGAAGACATGAGATTTCGGGGCATCCCTGCGGCATCCTACGGGTGTCCGGCGGATGCCCTTTTGTTTTTCATGTTTACTTGATCTGAAGAAGAGGGTACAGGTATGAATCTGGAAGAAGTAAAAGCAAAATGGACCGCGCTGATCGAACAGCAGCTCGCCCGCGTGGAAGAAATGAAGGCACAGGGCGATTTTGTGGATTACAGCAATAAAGAACACATTGTTATCGGCGTCTGCGGTGGCGACGGCATCGGGCCGGCCATTACGGCACAGGCGGAACGGATCCTCCGGTATCTGCTGGCGGCGGATATCGAGAGCGGCCGCGTGGAAATCCGTACGATCGACGGGCTCACCATTGAACGGCGTGCAGCTGAAATGGCGGCTATCCCGCCGGCAGTGCTCGAAGAGCTGAAGCAGTGCGACGTGATTCTCAAGGGACCGACTACTACACCGCGCAAGGGCGACCAGTGGCCGAATGTGGAGTCCGCCAATGTGGCCATGCGGAAAGCGCTGGATCTCTTTGCCAACGTACGTCCGGTCAGGATTCCGGAGCTGGGAATCGACTGGATGTTTTACAGAGAAAATACGGAAGGCGGCTATGCTGCCGGCAAGGAAGGCATTAACATTACCGAAGACCTGGGCATCGATTTCACCATTGCGACCACCCAGGGCTGTGAACGCATTATCCGCGCCGCATTTGAAAATGCCAGACAGAACGGCAGAACCAGAGTGACGGCAGTTACGAAGGCCAATATCATTAAAACAACGGACGGGAAATTCCTGGATGTGTTTTATAAAATCGCGGAAGAGTATCCGGAGATCACGGCGGACGACTGGTACATTGATATCATGACGGCGAAGCTTCTGGACGAACAGCGCAGAAGAGATTTCCAGGTAGTGGTGCTTCCGAATCTGTACGGAGACATTATCACTGACGAAGCGGCTGAAATTCAGGACGGCGTAGGGACTGCAGGCAGCGCCAATATCGGCAAGAGATACGCGATGTTTGAAGCGGTTCACGGGTCAGCACCGCGCATGGTGCAGGAAGGCCGCGAGATCTACGCGGATCCGAGCAGCATCATCAAGGCAGCGGCCATGCTGCTGAGCCACATCGGCTACCGGAAGGAATCGGAAAAGCTGGAAGAAGCTCTGTATATCTGTTCCTCCGCGGAGAAAAAAGTTGTGCTGACCGGCCGCAGCAACGGAGCGACAAGCGAAGAATACGCAGACTATATTATGGAAACCCTGGCGCGTCTGTAGCGGAACCGGTTCCGGCAGTCATGCGGAATTCTGCAGCTGAACAGGACCTCTGATCAATGTATCTCTGTTTTTGTAATATAAAATTACATTGACTTCTCAAGGGCAGGGATTATAATGAAAGGGTAAAGTTCTATCAGCTGTAGCGCCTGCAGCCGCAGGCGCTATATTCGAATTACTGCACTTCATTGCATAACAGTAACAAAGCTGATAAAGTTTAAGCTATTTAATTCTGGAGGAAGAAAATGAGAAATCAGAAAATTGTAGCGCTGGTACTCGTGGCCATGCTGTCCGTGTTCGCACTGGCAGGCTGCGGTACTGCATCGAACGGCGGCTCTGCAGCATCTAAGGATGCAGGTGGAGATGCGTCTTATTCCATCGGTATGATCCAGCTTCTGGAGCACCCTGCTCTGGACGCAGCCTCGGAAGGTTTCCAGGACGCAGTCAAGGAAGCTCTCGGTGAGGAAAATGTGAAGTTCGATTTCCAGAACGCACAGGGTGAGCAGGCAAACTGCGCAACCATCGCTTCCGGTTTCGTAACCAACAAAGTGGATCTGATCTTTGCCAATGCGACTCCTGCTCTGCAGGCGACTGCGCAGGCAACATCCGATATTCCTATCGTCGGTACATCCATCACGGATTATGCGTCTGCTCTGGACATCGCTGACTGGACCGGCGCAACCGGCTCCAATGTAACCGGTACTTCCGACCTGGCTCCGCTGGATCAGCAGGCTGCCATGATCAAGGAACTCTTCCCGGAAGTTAAGCAGGTAGGTATCCTGTACTGCTCCGCGGAAGCAAACTCCGTATATCAGGTTGAAAATATCGGCGCTGAACTGGACAAGCTGGGCGTAGCGCACAAGGCTTATGCGGCAGCTGACTCCAACGAAGTTCAGTCCGTTACTACCAGTGCGATTGCAGAATGTGATGTTCTGTACATCCCTACTGATAACACCATGGCTTCCAATACGGAAATCATCAACAACATTGCGGCTCCTGCAAACATTCCAATCGTTGCAGGCGAAGAAGGCATCTGCAAGGCATGCGGTCTCGCTACGCTGTCCATTTCCTACTATGATCTGGGCTATGCTGCCGGCGAAATCGCTGCGGATATCCTGCAGAACGGCACTGATCCTGGAACAGTTGAAATTGCCTATGCGAAGAACGTTGTAAAGGAATACAATCCGGAAATCGCAAAAGCACTCAACATTACTCTGCCGGATGATTATGTCGCTCTCGAATTGGATGCTGAATAAGGTCATCACGAGGTCTTTGACCTGAATTAATCGGATCGCAGGTGAAAGGCGGTAGGTATGCAACTACCGCCTTTTTTAAACCTGCCTGCATGGAGGATAGAAATGCTGGACATTTTTGCATTGTTCAGAGCAATGCCTGCATCGGTCGCCCAGGGCCTGATCTGGGGCATCATGGCGATCGGTGTATTCATCACTTTTAAAGTTTTAAATTTTGCAGATCTGACCGTGGATGGTACGCTGGCATTCGGCGGAGCTATTGCGGTTATGCTCATTTTACAAGGCTATTCGCCGATCGTTGTTCTTGTTTTTTCAACGATAGGAGGCGCTCTGGCGGGCCTGGTTACCGGAATTCTTCACACTTTGCTGGGAATCCCGGATATTCTTGCGGGGATTCTGTCGCAAATTGCATTGTATTCCATCAACCTGAACGTTATGGGGAAGTCCAATCAGGCGGTCAGTGTCGATAAATACAATCTGGTGATCTCTCTCCGCTACATTCCGCAGGCACTGATCGTCGGACTTATCATGGTGATCGTGCTCATTGCCGTTCTGTACTGGTATTTCGGTACTGAATCCGGCTTCACCATTCGTGCAACGGGCTGCAATGAAAATATGTCCCGGGCGCAGGGCATCAGCACTTCCACAGCCAAGATTATCGCGCTGGCCATTTCCAACGCGCTGGTCGGCCTGGCGGGCGGACTGCTGGCGCAGTACCAGGGCAACGCGGACGTCAACATGGGCCGCGGTGCGATCGTCATCGGTCTGGCAGCCGTTATCATCGGCGAGGTGCTGGGCGACGCTTTCTTCGGGAAATACATGAATTTCGCTCTGCGCATGGGATTTGCCGCGCTGGGCGCAATCATTTACTATATTGTTATTACATTCGTTCTCTGGCTGGGACTGCCTTCGCAGGATCTCAAACTGTTCTCCGCCATCGTGGTAGCGATCTTCCTGGCGGTGCCTTACCTGAAAGCGCAGAGCGTATCTTCGTTCCGCAAAGCGGCCAGAAAGGGGGCGGCTGAATAATGCTGGAGATTCGGAATATTCATAAAACCTTTAATAAGGGAACGATTAATGAAAAAGTAGCCCTGGACGGCGTTTCGCTGACGCTGGACGAAGGGGATTTCGTGACCGTGATCGGCGGCAACGGCGCCGGCAAGTCGACCGTTCTTAATGCCGTGGCAGGCGTATGGCCGGTAGATGAAGGCAGCATTCTGCTGGACGGCATTGATGTTACCGGGATGCCGGAACACAAGCGGGCCAAGTATATCGGGCGAGTGTTCCAGGATCCGATGAACGGAACGGCTGCAACTATGGAAATTCAGGAAAACCTGGCGCTGGCCATGCGGCGGGGAGACCGCCGGACTCTGCGCTGGGGGATCACCAAAAAAGAAAAGGCCATGTACAGGGAAGCACTGCGGGAACTGGACCTCGGCCTGGAAGACCGCATGTCCAACAAGGTCGGTCTTCTGTCCGGCGGACAGCGGCAGGCGCTGACACTGTTGATGGCGACGCTGAAAAAGCCGAAGATCCTGCTGCTGGACGAACATACAGCAGCGCTGGACCCGAAAACGGCAGCGAAAGTACTCGCGTTGTCCGAAAAAATGATCCGGGAAGACAATCTGACTACGCTGATGGTTACGCATAACATGCTGGATGCGATCAAGTACGGAAACCGGCTCATTATGATGAATGAAGGGAAAATCATCCTGAATATCGGCGGCGAAGAAAAGAAAAATCTCACCGTGGATGATCTTTTGCAGAAATTCGAAGAGGTCAGCGGCGAACAATTCGCAAATGACAAGGCTCTGTTGTCTTAATATTTTTCAAATTGAATCCAGAATAGCATAAAATAGTCGGTTCGGCCCTGCCGGACCGGCATTTATTTTTGCAATTTTACAATTATACGAAAAATATTTGGATACAATTAAGAAAAATACGATTCCACTAAAAAAAATTGTATATTTGACGAAAAATACAAAATAATTACTGCAAAAGAATGAAAAAGATTGTATACTAGGACCCATAAACAAAGAATGTGTACAGTTATTCAAAAGCGAAAGGAGCTTTGTCGTGCTGAATAAAAACCTTATCAAGAATGATTATTTAATCAGATGCTACAG
>JAFWDF010000104.1 GCA_017534025.1 Bacillota bacterium | reverse complement strand
GGAACATGAATATATCATGCCGCAGGGAATGGCACATAAAGGACAGCTGTCCATGTCTGATGATTCCGTGATCCCTGCATTTAAGACGCTTACGGATGCGGTGCATGGAGAGGGCGCGAAGATCATCGCGCAGCTCAACCATGCAGGGGCAAAGGCAAGTGATACTGGCATGACAACTTTGGGTCCGAGTGCAGTAGCATTTCAGGAAGGAACTGTTCCGGAAGAGCTGACGCATGATCAGATTAAAGAAATCATTCAGGCGTTTGCTGATGCGTCGGTACGTGCAAAGAAGGCAGGATTCGACGGTGTGGAGGTTCATGCGGCGCACGGATATCTGTTGAATCAGTTCTATTCTCCGCTTATGAATAAGAGGGAGGATGAATATTCCGTAAAGACCATGGAGAATCGAACCAGGCTTCATAAAGAAGTAGTGCATGCAGTAAGGAAGGCCGTAGGAGATGATTTTACCGTGGCAATCCGTTTCGGTGCCTGTGATTTCCTGGAAGGCGGAAGCGCGATAGAGGATATTCCTGAAGCGGTAAAATATCTGGAGCAGACAGGTGTGGATCTGATTGATGTGACTGCGGGTATGATGGGATTTTTGAGACCGGGGCACACGGAGCCGGGATACCTCAAAGACCTGGGATTGGCAGCAAAATCAGTTGCCGGACTTCCAATCATACTGACCGGCGGTGTACAGACAGCACAGGATGCAGAGAAGCTGCTGGCAGATGAAGCCTGTGACCTGGTAGGCGTTGGCAGGGCAATTCTTAAGGATGCGGATTGGGCGGTTAAGGCGCTGGAAGTATGAGAGGGAGGACTTTGATAACGGATATCTTCGCTCGAATAATAAACCGGATGACCGCATGAGTGTATGCGGTAAATAAACCAGGAAGTTTTGGAATATGATGTTACATGGCGGCGGGAGAATTTCCTGCCGTTTTTAATGATAGGATATTGCAAAAAAGAAATCATGGTGCTATCCTAATGATAGGAAATAACAAAAAAACCATCATACTATCTGCGGAGGATAGAGTATTGAACATAGATAAGAAAGACATAGAGCAGTATCTTTTCGAGGTGAAGGAAGCTGTCGAAAAGGACAATTACCGGCTTGACCGGAATACCAGACGGCAGGATAATATCAATCTTTTTCTGGATTATGTTATTGACGAAGAAAAAGCTAAGGAAATCATTTTAAACCTTACGGTGATGGATTTTTCAGAGATCCTGCATAATGAGCATAAAGGTTTTGAACATGAAAAACTGTATGTATTTGGCAAAGATGTGACCCTTTTGGAGAGAAGGGGGACAGAAGAAAAAACAGTATCCCTGTATATTAAATTCAACAAGTTGGAGAACTGCTTCGTGATCGTAATCTCATTTCATGAACAGAAGTATCCGCTTACATACTATTTCAAATCATCAGGAGACAATCGGAGGTAACCATTATGGCAGAAAAGGGAAGAAGAGATTTCTGCATAGAGTGCAGGAAAGAGACGGAGTACCTTTTGCAGAAGAAGGATATCGTAAAGAATATAAAGGATAAGGAATATACCTTTGCAATTACCGTGGCTGTTTGCGCAGAATGCGGAGAGGAAATGGGTATTCCGGGTCTTATTGATAAGAATGTTCAGGAAATCGACGAGCAGTACAGGGCGGCAGAGGGTCTTGTATCGATTGATGATATCGAAAGACTTATGAAGATCTATAAAATCGGGAAGGCTCCTCTGTCTTTAGCGCTTGGGTTCGGAGAAGTGACGATTCCGAGATATCTGGAAGGACAGGTACCTTCCAAAGAGTATTCGGATATTATGAAAGCAGCGCTTTCATCCCCGGCTTATATGAAGAGGAAGCTCATTGAGAACCGTGAGAAACTGACGGCTGCGGCATATCGTAAAGCCTTTGCCGCAGCTGAAAGTATTGAGAATTTGTTTTGTGTCTCAGATAAGATGCTCAGGGTGATTGCGTATATTTTTGAAAAGCTTGAAGAGGTGACACCTCTCATGCTGCAGAAGCTGCTTTACTTTATCCAGGGCGAATATTTTGCATTGCACGGAAGGCCGATCTTTGAAGAGGATTGCAGGGCGTGGGTTCACGGACCGGTCTATCGGGAGGTGTATGATCTCTTCAGAGATTTCAAATATAATCCGATTGATGACGCGCGGTTTGTTCTATTGGAAGGAACGGAAGATGCCCTGACAGATGATGAGAGACGGGTGATTGACCTTGTGGTGAATACGTTCGGCATATATGGCGGAAAGGTATTGGAGAAGATCACGCATAATGAGGACCCGTGGAGGGAAGCCAGAAAAGGATATGGCGACAGCATTCCATCCAATGAACTTCTGCCGAAAGAGCGGATCATGAAGTATTATAAGCTCATACACCAGAAATATGGAATAGATACAGAGGATGGTCTGCGGACATATATTCATGACATGCTTGATAAGGCGTTATGATTTGCAGCAGCTGTATCCGGATATTATACTATCGAAGGGATATCATAATCGGGGAGGACCATCTATGAGCGGATTAGTAGTATTTTTCAGTGCAGAAATGGGGCGGACGGCGAAAGTAGCCGGAGATCTGGCAGCGAAGCAGGGCCTGGACATCTTTGAGATCAAACCGGTGGAGCCATATACCAGAGCGGATCTGAACTATATTAATCCCCTGGCCAGGTGCAACCGGGAGAAGTTCGGAAAGAAGGAAGTTCCGTCAGAGGGACGGATTGAAAATTTTTCGGATTACGACACAGTTTACATCGGTTTTCCGATCTGGTATGGCGCTGCGCCAAATGTTGTGAACACCTTCTGCAAAGCCTATGACTGGACCGGAATCACGGTACATGCCTTTGCCACGTCCGGCGGAAGCGGGATCGGCAGGACTGCGGAGAAGCTGAAACCATATGTAAAAGGGGCGGCATCGGTGGATGCCAAATTGGTACAAAGCGCGGATGAGATTTAGCATGGTAATGATTCGCCGGTAAAAACCGGCGCGCTTACGAGGGGAAAAGCATTTGACCATACGACCACTTAGAAAAGAAGAAACCGAATTATTAAAAGACTTCCTGTATGAGGCGATCTTTATTCCGGAAGGGGTGGAGCCTCCGGACAGATCCATCGTGGAGCTGCCGGAGCTCGCTTTGTATTACGAGGATTTCGGAAGCGGGCGCGCGGACAACTGCCTCGTGGCCGAGGCGGACGGCCGGGTAATTGGCGCCGTCTGGACCAGGATCATGCAGGATTACGGGCATGTGGATGAGAACACGCCTTCCTTCGCGATCTCACTGTACGAGGAATATCGCGGGAAAGGCACCGGCACCGCCATGATGCAGAAGATGCTGGCACTGCTGAAGAGCCAGGGCTGGGAAAAGACCTCGCTTGCCGTGCAGAAAGCGAACGACGCGGTTCTCCTGTATGAGGCCGTCGGTTTCAAAACCATCGATGAGAATGCCGAAGAATATATCATGGTGTGTGAATTGTGAGAAATGCTTCGGAGAAAATAACGGCAATGACTGAAATTATGAACCACTCAAAAACAGTGAGGGAGCCTTTTCATTATCGCGAAGAAAGTGGAAATCATCGTTAGATGGGCGTATATGAGATCATATCGATTATACTGCAGACTGCGGACCTGGTGTTCGCGGCGTTTGCGTTCTTACATTCCAATCAAGAACGATTGTAATAAAAGTGCCTCTCCCTGTCGGCTAACGGGAGAGGCGGGCTCCTAAAAGAGGAGCCAAATCCTTATACCGGGAGTTTCCATTCGGAATGGACACTCTCTTGCTTATATTGTAACAATTTGAGATTCTTTGTCAATAATAGCTGTTAAGTTGCGAATCTGTGAAGGAGAGCATTAAAATTGCAGACATCAGAAAGTTTTCGTTTAAGCGCCATCCTGTCCTTTTCGGGGGGACTGCAGGATGCGTATACTTTTAATGTGAGAGATAATGTATTTGCCAACGCCCAGACGGGCAATGTGGTATTAATGAGCCAGAATTTCATGCAGAGGAACTGGATGCAGGGCATGTACTACATGCTCCCGCTGGTCGCCTTTGCGGCCGGAATATTTATAGCGGAACGGATCGAAACCAGGTTTAAAAACAGCCGGAAGGTGCACTGGCGCCAGATCGTCCTTTTCATAGAAATCATCATGCTCGGCATTGTTGGATTGGTGCCGGGCAATTATAATATGATTGCGAACATGCTGGTTTCTTTTGCCTGCGCCATGCAGGTGCAGACCTTCCGGAAGGTGCACGGCTACGGCTACGCCAGCACGATGTGCATCGGGAATATGCGGAGCGGCACGGTGAGTCTGTCGCATTATCTGCGGACGAAGGACCGGCAGTCGCTGAACAAGGCGCTGCATTTTTTCGGCATTATTTTTGTGTTTGCGGTCGGTGCCGGGGTCGGCGGCGTGCTGTCAGGTGTGTGGTACATCCGGACGATCTGGATTTCGCCGGTGCTGCTGGCAGGTGTGGCGGCGCTGATGATCCGGGAGGACCGGTGAAGGTGGTGCAGTGCGGCACGGAGGATGCGGTGCGGAGCAGCGTGATGCGGCGCAGAATGGTGCAGAATGGTGTTGATGCGGCGCAGAATGGTGTTGATGCGGCGCAGAGACATTAACATAATCGGGGGGAAGCTCATGAGTGATTATATCAGAACTTATACGGGGCAGAAGTTTGAGCCGGCGGATCCGGAGCCGGAGGCCATTATCATAGAAGATATCGCCCATGCGCTGTCCATGCTCTGCAGAGGGAACGGGCACGTGAAGACCTTCTGGTCAGTGGGGGAGCATTGTATCTGTTGTGCAAAGGAGGCGCTGGCCAGGGGGCTTTCGGACCGGATGGCGCTGATCTGCCTGCTGCATGATGCGGCGGAGTGTTATCTGTCGGATGTGCCGAGTCCGTTTAAAAAGACGCTGCCGGAGTACCAGGCGCGGGAGAACACGCTGATGGATATGATCTATGAGCGGTTCCTGGGCGCGAAGCTCACCACGGAAGAGTATGTGCAGATGAAAGCCATTGACCGGGATTTGCTGTGGTACGATCTGAAATTGTTGCTGGGGGAGGATCCGCAGGTGGCGGAGCCGAAGCTGCAGACAGTGCCGGATTATACGGTGCGGGCGTTTCAGGAAGTGGAGCAGGAGTATCTGGAGATGTTTTATGAATTGAGCGGGGAGCGTCCCGTGAGCGGGACGAAGGAAGCGGCCGGTACTGCGGAGCATGAGAATGGCGCTGGTGAGCCGCGGATCCCTTCCGGGGAAAGAGTGGAAGCGGCCGGTACCGCGGAGCTCAGGACGGAGCGGCTGCTGCTGCGGCGGTATCGCCCGGAGGATGCGGAGGCTCTGCACCGGGAGCTGGGAACCGATCCGGTGATGTTTGAATTTTCCGGCTGGAATCCTTACGCGACGCCGGAGATGGCGCAGGAAACCGTGCGCCGGTACATAGACAGTTACAGCGACGGGCATTTCTATGGATGGGCGATGGATTGCGAAGGCGAGCTGTGCGGAACGATCGGCGCCTACGATTACCGGGACGATCAGATCGAAGTCGGCTTCAGCGTTATTAAAAACTGCTGGGGGCGCGGTTATGCGACCGAGGCGCTGAAAGCGGTGCTGGAGTATCTGACGGAGCAGGAAGGGATTGCCTGCGTGACCGCCTGGTGCGCCGCGGATAATATCGGGTCCCGGAATGTGCTGGAGACTGCCGGCATGCAGCTGGTGCGAGAAGAAAAGGACGGGCTTGCGCTCGGAGACGGCGGACTGGCGGACGAGGGCGGTCTGGTCGTTGAGGGCGGCGGTCCTTCCGCTGCTGGAGATGGTCTTTCGTCTGAGAGCGGCGGCCCGGCGGGTGCGGACAGCGGTCCTTCCCCTGAGAGCGGTGGCGTCGCTGGCGAGGCTCGGGTATATGATAAGCGGATCTATGAATACCGCAGGCAGGCTTCAGAGTGAGGACCGGTTTGCGAGTAAGTGCCGATTTGCGAGTGCGGCCCGGCCGGGATCGAACTGGAAGGTTTTGGGCTGCAGGGATCCCGGGGCGGGAGTTTAAAATAGGACTTTTTTGAAAAACTATGCATTTTGAAAAAATTTTGGCTGAAAATGCATAGTGAATTCAAAAAATCTTCATCCTTTTGCTTTGGCGCTGTTTCTGCTGCGGCGGTTTGCGGTTCTGCCAGAAATGCGATACTAATCCCAGTTGCTGATAGAGCAGTGTTTTCAATGGGTTTGGGCTTCTGGTAATGATTTGGAGTAATATCCAGTTATTTTCCGGTTTATCCCCTGGTTTGTGAGTGAAGTGAAAAACAGGCCCGGCCTGTTTTTACTATGCATTTTGCGAGAAAATAATTTTAAAATGCATAGTTTTCTCGCGATCTCCTTTTTGGGGAGCCGGCCGGCGGTATTGATAAGGGGGCGCTGCCGGAAAACCGGCCGGCCGAATCATTAACAACCGGAGCACCGGCATTTCAGCCGGCTTCAAAATATTTCAGCAAAATGGAAGCAAAAGCATTATCATGAACACAAAAGTATTATCATTAAGATAAAAGCATTAGCATTAACATAAAGAACGTAAAGCGGGGAATGTGCCATGAGAAAGAGGATATACGGCCTTCTTCTGGCGGGCGTGCTGATTCTGGCGGCGGGCTGCGGAAGCGGCGGAACGGCGGATTCTGCGGAGCAGGCCGGGAGCAGCGGAAGCGGCCAACGGGAAGCGGCCGGGAGCTATACGCAGATCAGCCAGGAAGAAGCGAAGGCCATGATGGAAACGGAAGACGGCCATATCGTAGTGGATGTGCGGCGGCAGGATGAATACGACAGCGGCCACATACCCGGGGCGGTCTGCATTCCGAACGAGAGTATCGGTAATGAGCCGCCGGCGGAGCTCTCCGACCCGGACCAGGTGATCCTGATTTACTGCCGGACCGGAAGGCGCAGCAAGGAGGCGGCGCAGAAGCTCGCTGATCTGGGGTATACTAATATTTACGAGTTCGGCGGCATTGTTGACTGGACAGGCGAAGTCACCACGGAATGATGCGCTGGGGCGGCGCGCCAAAAGGGAATCGAGCGCAGCGATTTCATCGAAATGTTTTAAAGGGGACAGGGGTCATGATTATACGAAAAGCGGCAGAAGAAGAATATGAGGCGGTGAGAGGATTTTACCATTCTCTGATCGATGCCTGGGCTATGTCCGGATCGCCGGTTTATGTCGGCTGGAAGAAGGATATCTATCCCGCCCCGGAATTCCTCGCGGATTCGATCCGGAAGGGAGAACTGTATGTTGTCCTGGAAGAGGAAACGATGGTGGCGGCGATGGTGGTTAACCAGGAATATAATGAATCGTACTCGAAAATCCAATGGAAGACGGCGGCGGAGGATGCGGAGATGATGTCCATTCATGCGCTGGGCGTGCATCCGGACTTTGCCGGCCGGGGTTATGCCTACGCCATGGTGCAGGCAGCCATCCGGCTGGCGGAACAGAGCGGGATGAAGGTCATCCGGCTGGACGTGATAGAGGGCAATCAGCCGGCCGTGGATCTTTACACGGTTTTCGGCTTTGAATATATAGATACGGTGACGATGTACTACGAAGACACCGGATGGAAGGATTTCATGCTTTATGAATATGTTGTATGACAAAATGAATGTGGCGGAAGGCCGGATTCTGCCGGACAATGCGCCGGAATCCGTGCAGCTTCGGAAAGCACAGAATACGCTGATTGTCGTCGGGACGGGCATTCTTCTGCTCGGCATCTGGACGGTGCTGAAATCGCTGGGGATCCTGTTTCTGAACCGCCATGACATCGTCGCGGAAATCAGGGCCAATGTGGAAAGCACCGAAATCGTTGTCAGTGACGAGGAAATCATGCTGGTGCTCCTGCTGTTTGCGGTGCTCTATTTTATTTTCGGTCTGTCTGCCAGATGGATCATCGGGTTTTCCGCGATCGCGGAGGGCAGGGGACAGCGACGCGGGAAAATCTACATCCCCCTGACAGTGGTATTTATTGTTCTGAATTTTCTGGAAATGTTTAATGGGGTCTGGCAGATTTTGGCGACTGGCCCTTCGGAAGACATGCCGAGCGATTCTCTGCTGGTTACTATGATTATCAATCTGACGTCCATGATCATGATGACACAGATGCTTGCGTCGGTTCGTTTAGTCAGAAGGTACAGAGCCATGGAAGAGCGGACGGTGGAATAAATGCAGCTGGATTTTCATTATTACGGGACTTACTGCGCGGCCATGATCGCCGGCTATTCGCATGAGGAAAGTGTTCAGGTCGCGTACTGCGCTCAGTTTGTGGACTGCTGTTCCGGGACATTTCTCGCGAAGATCGGCGGACCGGCGGCCGCGGCCACGACACAGCTGCAGCTGGAGCTGATGGACGCGAATACCGACCCGGTGGGGCTGCAGAACATTACCAGAATCTGGGCGTCTTTTCATTTCCTTCCGAACAATCTGTACAGCGAAAGGAAGGGCTGCAGCAAACGATACCTTCGGAAATACCGGCTCCTGTGTGATGTGAACAGCGAACTGCTGCCGGATACGGTGGAGCTGGCGAGAGGAAAGGGGCCGGAGGCGGCCGGCCTGGCGATGCACGTGCTGGCGGATACCTGGGCGCACCGGTATTTTGCCGGAACCCCGTCGCTGGTCATTAATAATACAAATTACCATTTTACGGAGATCGTGCCGGCAGAGGACGGTTTCACGGAACGGCCCGTGCGGTTCAATCACAATCCGACGGCTCCGGATGATCTGGAGACGGGTGTTTTCGTCAATACGGTGTACCAGGGCAGCGAGCATTCCGTCATGAATCTGGGGCACGGCAGAGCGGGCCACCTGCCGGACTACAGCTTTGCCCGTTACCGGTACATGCCGGCCTGGGCCGAATACAGGGAAATCATCAAGGACAATCCTTCGGATTATATGCACGCGTTTCAGCAGATGGTGTATGCGCTGCAGTGCCTGAAAGACGGGGTGCTGTTCCAGCTCGACCAGTACGCGGCGGAGGCGGTGCGGCCGTGGGAGGACAAGATCCGGGAGATTCTGGAGAAGCGGCAGATGGATGCCTGTGCGGACTGGAAGTCTTTCGGGGAGCAGCTTTCCGGCTGCGAGATTCCGGACTTCTCGGATGAGGCGTATGTCGAAGAGTATATGGCGGCCGGTCCGGAAGAAAAGGACGATACGTTCCTCGGCCGGTTTATCCTGGCGGCGCTGGCGCAGAAGAGCATGGTGACAAACCGGATCTATTCATCGGGAAGCCCGCTGGCGGGCATTTCAGTTGATTTTGGCAAAGAGGGCTTCCGCGGCATCCGGGATTTCCGGAGGCTGGTAACGGCGCGGTCCCGGACTGTAGGGCCGGCTCCGGAGGCAGGAATGCTTCGGAGCGCCGGGCAGGAGCAGGAGGCGGCCCGGGCGGAAGACAGGAACAGGGAGGAGGCTGCGCATGACTAAGACAAAACGGGTTGTGAATGTCCTGCAGGGCATTCTCATGGTGCTGTTTGGGGCGGCGCTGATCGCCTTTCCGGATTTAGGCCTGTTTTTTGCGGTCTTTGTGATCGGGATCAGCCTGTTTCTGCGGGGAGCAGGAGCATTAATATATTACTTTCAGATGGCGCGATCCATGGTCGGGGGCAAGTCGCTCCTCTACCAGGGCATCATCTATCTGGACCTGGGATTGTTCGCGGCTTCACTGATGAACAACGGGGCCATGGTCATTGTATGCTATATCGCGGTTGTTAATGTTCTTGCCGGCCTGATCGATCTGCTGCGGGCGGTCGAACTGATTCGCGAGGGTTCGCGGCGATGGGTATTCAACGCGGCTTTAGCGCTCGTATCTTTTGCCGTCGCGGCTGCGGCCATTACGCTGGAGGTTCTGGATTTCCATACGGATCTCATCGTGTATATTTATGCGGGCGGGCTGCTGTACGCGGCCATCCAGCGGATTGCCGGCTCATTCCGGCGGACTGCGATTGTGTATATTCCGTAGGGCCGGTTCATTAATATAAACGGACTTTTGAAAATAGGACTATTTCGAAAAACTATGCATTTTGAAAGAAAAATGGACGAAAATGCATAGTAATTTCGATTTTCGTCCTCATATTATCCCAGGGATGCTCCGGGTTTGGCAGTTTGCGGTTCTGCCAATTATTCATTAATAATTACAGGAGGCCAAAAGCCCGTGATTTCAGTCAAGTCCACATTTGAGTGTAAATTGTCCTTTAGGCATTAATTGCTTCATTGTCAACACTGTACCGAGAACTTTGGCACAGGCGGAGGGCTTTTCTGCAGT
>JAFWDF010000103.1 GCA_017534025.1 Bacillota bacterium | reverse complement strand
CGAGAAAAAATCAGCATTGAGGCCGCCCAGAACATTCCAGCCGTTCTCCTCCGCATAATCCGTCATGCGGCTCAGCTTCATGCCCCCGTAAATAGTATCGCAGGCCATGGCCACAGCATGCACCGGAGTGCCCGGCGTCACCGTCACATAGTGGCTTTCCTCCCGGCCGTAGGACGGATTCTGATAAACCGTATTATAATACGTGAAGCCATTCCCGTACTCTTCGATTTTGGTATAAACCTCTTCTCCGGCGCCGCCCTGAGCGGCAAATACCGCCATGTTTCCTGTCAGGAAAACCAGCAGCGCGCAGATCAGCGCAAGTGTTTTTCGAATCGATTTCATCATTTCCATACCTGTCCTATATCAGCCGCTTCAGAAAGTGCAGCGGACCGCCGGCGGCAAAACGCCGGTCAGATGCCCAGTACCATGGAAGCAAACAGGAAATAGATCCCCAGAGACATCATATCGGTCAGAGAGGATACCACCGGCCCCGCCATGAGCGCAGGGTCAATGTGAACCGCCTTGGCGATCATCGGAAGCATCGCTCCCGCGGATTTGGCCAGCATGACGATGATCATCATCGCGCCGCAGACCGTCAGCGCCACCATCGGAGGTTCCCCGTCAATGTAAATAATGCGCAGGAAATTCAGTATGCTGAGGCAGATGCCGACCAGCACCCCGATGCGGATTTCTTTCCACAGAACCCGCGCAATATCCTTCAGGTCAATTTCGTCCGTAGCCATCCCGCGGATAATCAGCGTGGACGACTGCGAACCGGAGTTGCCCCCGGTGCCCATCAGCATCGGCATATATGTGACCAGCGAAATGCAGCTGGACAGCATATTTTCAAAGCTGGTAATGATACCGCCGGTAATCATGTAGGAACACATCAGAATAAACAGCCACGGCAGACGGGTGCGCACATGCTTCAGCACGCCCATGTCCAGGTATTCGTCATCCCCGGCGCCCGTTACACCGGCCATCTTCTGGAAGTCCTCCGTCGCCTCTTCATCGATAACTTCAAAAATGTCGTCGACCGTGATGATGCCCACCAGACGGCCTTCCCGGTCCACCACCGGCAGCGCCAGAAGACCGTATCTTTTGAAGATATTGGATACTTCCTCCTGGTCCGTCAGTACACTGACCGACATGACCTCGGTATGCATCAGGTCTTCGACCAGATCATCCGGCTCCGCCATAATCAGCGCTTTCAGAGAAACCACGCCGATGAGACTGCGCCCGACAACGTCGATCACGTAGCAGGAATAAATCGTTTCCGAATCCACCCCTGCTTCCTTGATATGCTTCAGACTTTCCGCCACCGTCATCGTCTTTTTCAAATCGATGTAATCCGGTGTCATCAGACTGCCCGCACTGTTTTCCGGATAATTCAGGAACGTGTTAATGAGCCGGCGCTCCTCCCGGGTGGTTTTCATCAGAATCTTATCCACCAGATTCGCCGGCAGCTCCTCCAGCAGGTCGATCATATCGTCGAAAGCCAGTTCTTCAATAATATGGTCGATTTCCTTCTGTGTGATGCCGTTAATGATTTCCACCTGCTCCTCTTCCGGCAGATACGCAAATACATCCACGGAAAGATCCTTCGGAAGCATACGGAAAATGAGAATCACCATATCGAGACCCAGATGATCATTGACCTCTTCCAGGATTTCCGCGATATCAACGGCATTATATTCGATCATGGCACTTCGCACTCGTCCGTACTTCTTCTCTTCGATCATTTCAATGATTTCTTCCACTTCCGCGTCAAAATCACGAGTATCCAGAGTTTCCAGTTCTTTTTCTTCACTCATGCTCAGCACCTCCCCGAAAATTGTCTTTGCGCGCGGTAATCACGCACTAATAAAATTATAGTCCATTGTCGTTGAATAATGCAATATCGTAGTGTAAAATAATGCTTAACGCAGCAATGTATGATATTGGAAAATACAGGTTCTGCAGGACTGCAGACTGCTGCGGGCAGGAATGACTGTGTTTTTTACAGACTATTTAATGAATACGAAAGGGTTGGTATTGCAAAATGAAAAGTGACAAAATCAAAACCGGTGCGCAGGGAGCGCCGGTCCGCGCTCTGTTTTACGGAATGGGCTATACAAAAGAAGAAATCGATCGTCCTCTGATCGGTGTGGTAAATGCAAAGAACGAACTGATTCCGGGACATATGATCCTGGACAGAGTCTGTGAAGCTGCCAAGAGAGGCGTGCTGATCGGCGGCGGAACACCGGTAGAATTCCCTGCCATCGGCATCTGCGACGGCATCGCCATGGGCCATGAAGGCATGAAGTTCCCTCTGGCCAGCCGCGAACTGATCGCCGACTCCATCGAAGCCATGGCAAAGGGCCACCAGCTGGACGGCCTCGTCCTGATCCCGAACTGCGACAAGATCGTACCGGGCATGATGATGGCAGCCGCCCGCCTGAACATTCCTTCCGTTATGGTTTCCGGCGGCCCGATGGCTCCCGGCCATCATGAAGACGGAAGCATTCTGGACTTCAACAGCGTCATGGAAAGCGTCGGCGCGTTCAAGAACGGCGATATCGACGCGGATCAGCTGGAAACCGTTGCCCAGAGATGCTGCCCGGGCTGCGGTTCCTGCTCCGGCCTGTTTACCGCCAACAGCATGAACTCCCTGACGGAAGTACTCGGCATCGGCCTGCCGTTCAACGGCACAGCGGCCAGCGACAGCGGCGAACGAATCCGCCTGGCAAAGACTGCAGGCATGCAGGTCATGGAAATGCTCCGCAGAGACATTAAACCGAGAGATATCCTGACGAAGGAAGCTTTTGAAAATGCCATTACAGTAGACATGGCCATGGCCGGCTCCACCAACACCGTCCTGCACCTGCCGGCAATCGCGCATGAAGCAGGTATCGAACTTCCTCTGGACGAATTCGACCGTATCAGCGAGCTGACACCGAACCTCTGCAAACTCAGCCCGAGCGGTTTCCACCATATGGACGACCTGAGCCTCGCAGGCGGCATCCCGGCCCTCATGAACGAGCTGACCAAAAAGAATCTGCTCCATCTGGACTGCATCACCGTAACCGGACACACGGTCGGTGAAAATGTTGCCGGACACGGCGTGAGAAATTACAAAGTCATCCGCCCGATCGACGATCCGTACAGAAACAGAGGCGGCCTGGCTATCCTCCGCGGCAACCTGGCCCCGGACGGCGCCGTAGTCAAGGAATCCGCCGTTGCGCCGGAAATGCTGGAGCATTCCGGTCCGGCTGTCATCTTCGACAGTGAAGAAGAAGCATCCGCAGCGATCTGGGGCAAGAAGATCAAGAAGGGTGACATCATCGTTATCCGCTACGAAGGCCCAAAGGGCGGCCCGGGTATGCGGGAAATGCTGTCTCCGACCTCTTCCATCGCCGGCATGGGACTGGACAAGGACGTCGCGCTGATCACCGACGGCCGTTTCTCCGGCGCCTCCAGAGGTGCGTCCATCGGCCACGTTTCTCCGGAAGCCAGAGCGGGCGGCCTCATCGGCCTGCTGAAGGACGGCGACACCATTCACATTGACATTCCGAACAGAAAACTGGAAGTTATGCTGTCGGATGAAGAAATTGAAAAGCGCCGCAGCGAATTCGTGATGCCGGAGCCAAAGGTCAAGAGCGGTTATCTGGCCCGCTACGCCAAGCTGGTTACCTCCGCCAACACCGGTGCAGTTCTCAGCGTGGACTGATCCGCTGCCGCAATTTGCATAAGAATACTGTTTTACACAGCCCCGCTTTTTCAGCGGGGCTTTTTACATGCTTTACGTGTACATATTTTTCGTGTGCAAATGGTGCCGCTTGTGATATAATTAACTGTAGAATTTCAAACCGAGTTATCTTTTGTCCAGGAGGGATTATTATGTCAAAAATTAAAACCGTGCTCGAAGAATCTCCGGCAAAAACACACGATCTGTGGCACGGAGGAAAATATGAACTGTCCCCAAACGGTCTGCCTCATTACTGGCTGTGTCAGTATTTCGACAAGATGCATTACGTAGAGGAAACCAAAGATTTTATCACCTGGTGCAAGTTCTTTGACCGTCCGGAAGACGGAAGCAGCTGCACCATGGACTGTGACCAGTACGGCCGCTGCGAAACCTGCGGAGGTTTTTCGGCCGTCCGCTGTTCCGAGTGCGATATTCCGAGACCATAAACGGCAGTCCGTTCCGGCCCTGCCCGCAGATTGCGGCGGGGCCATTTCTTTTGTATAATAGTAATGTTCCGCCTGCCGGCCAGCCCGGTTTTCCAGATTGATAACGGAGGAAAAGAATGATCAGGATTCTGAACATTATCAGTGATACAAATATCGGCGGCGCCGGCCGCGCCGTCCTCACCTACCTGAAATACATGAACCGGGAGCGATTCGAAGCAGCCGTGGCACTGCCGCGGGGCAGCCTGCTCACCGAACGGATCCGGGCACTGGATATACACGCTTTCGAAGTGGATGCCATCTCCGATAAGAGCTTCGACCCGGCCGGCATCAAGGCATTAAAACAGGTCATCCGGAACTGGAATCCGGACATCGTCCACACCCACGGCTCCCTGTCCGGCCGGATCGCCGGAAAACAGTGCGGATGCAAAGTCATTTACACCCGGCATTCCGTTTTTCCGGTGTCACCGAAAATCAGCAAAGGGCCGGGGAAGCTGGCCAACAAAATCATTAACGAACATTATGCGGACCGTATCATTGCCGTCAGTCCCGCCGCTGTGGAAAATCTGACCGACGGGGGCATCCGCCGGGATATGATCGATGTGGTATATAACGGCGTAGAACGGCTCACACCTGCTCCGCAGGAGAAAAAAGCAGCCCTCCGGGATGAGTTCGGCATCCGGGAAGGCGTATTCACTGCGGCAATCATGGCACGGGTCATCGATTACAAGGGCCACATGGACATCCTGGAAGCCGCCCGCATTCTGCGGGATCAGGGACTGGACTTCGTCATCCTGATCTGCGGCACCGGCGAAGAGGACTATGTTAAGGAAGTAAAGACCCGCATTGCGGAATACGGGCTCGAAAAGCAGGTCATCCTGGCGGGATTCCGGAAAGATGTCCCGGAGATTCTGAGCATTCTCGACGTTCAGCTCAATGCATCTTACGGAACCGAAGCCACCAGCCTTGCACTGCTGGAAGGGTTTTCTCTCGGCGTTCCCGCCATCGCCAGCGACTACGGCGGCAATCCTTTTGTTGTGGAAAACGGAAAGAACGGTCTGCTCTTCCCGACACGGGATACAGCCGCGCTGGCCGCCGCGCTGGAACGCATGATCCGTGACCGGGCACTTTCCGCAAGCCTCGGTACCGGCGCCCTGGACTCGTACAATACAAAATTCACTGCGCAGGTATACGCGGAAAATGTAGAAAAAGTGTATTTGCAGACTATATAAATCCCGCCTGCAGAAAAAAGCCGTGCCGGCTGATCCCTACCCGGTCAGCCCGCACGGCTTTGCTGTTTTTGTAAAACTAAGCTCTTCTGTTTTTCTGTGCCAGAAGCTGCTTCAGCTCCTGCTTGTATTTTTCCACACCCGGCTGATTGAACGGATCCACGCCCATCAGGCTGCCGGTAATGGCTACGGTCATTTCAAAGAAATAAATGAGCTGGCCCACGTGGTACTCGTCCGCCTGAGGCACCCGGATCACCGCGATCGGAATATCCGCTTTGCTGTGGGCGAGAATCATACTCTCACAGACACAGCGGTTGACTTCGTTCATGGTCATGCCGCCGGCCTGTCCGTCCTCATAATCCGGAATATGAATATCATCCGGCCACTGTTCCACATCGAAGACGGTTTCAAAGAAGATCTGCCGTCCTTCCTGCAGATACTGGCCCATGGAATGCAGATCGGTAGACAGCAGCAGGGACACCGGGAATATACCCTTGCCCTCCTTGCCTTCGCTCTCTCCGCAGAGCTGCTTGAGCCATTCTCCCAGATGCACCATACGGGGACTGAAATACTCAAAGATCTCGATGGTTTTGGTTTTCATGAGCTCGAAGCGGGCGGCTGCATAGCGGAAGCCTTCCTCTGCCCAGTACCGTCTGCTGGAAAGCGCCACCGCGCCGTTCACCAGCTCCCCGATATCCACGCCCGCCACCGCAATCGGCAGCAGCCCCACCGGTGTCAGTACAGAATAGCGTCCGCCGATGCCTTCCGGTATTTCAAAAATACGGAAGCCTCTTTCCTCCGCTTCGACACGGAGCGGCGACGCCTGCGGGCCCGTGATGACACAGATACGCTTTTTCAGCTCTTCCTCGCCGTATACTTTCTCCATTTCCTGCTTGAACACCTGGTACGCGATGGTCGGTTCCAGAGTACCGCCGGATTTGGAAATCACGCAAAGGCAGGTGATATTGCTGTGCATCTTCCGCAGTACGCTTTCATGATACTCCCCGCAGAGGCTGTTCCCCGCGAATACCACCTCCGGGCTGCCCTCCTGATGGCCGATGATATCGATCACGGCCTTGGCGCCCAGATAGGAACCGCCGATTCCGCACACGATGAACAGCGAGCATTTATTCCGGTAATATTCCGCCGTCTCCCGGATTTCCTCGACCAGAGCCTGGTCCACCAGCGCCGGCCAGCCGACCCAGTCGGCCATTTCCTGACCGCCTTCAAACAGATCGTCCGCGATGGAAAGAATCTGTTCCTTCAGTTCCGGATCCGCTGCCGTTCCGGTCCGGCTGAGATCTACGCTGATCATTTGTCTTCATCCTCCGCCAGTTTCATGAGATACTGTCCGTATTCCGTTTTCTTCATGCCTTCGCCCAGTGCAGCCAGCTGTTCCCGGCTGATCCAGCCGCGGCGGAATGCCATTTCTTCAATCGTGAACATTTCCCCCTGGCCGGCCTGGCGTTCTTCCACGGTATTGGCAGCCGTCAGCAGACCCTTTGCCGAACCGGCGTCAAACCATTCCGTGCCCTCCTCGATGAGCTGCACCTTCAGCTTACCCTGCTCCAGATACACCTTATTCACATCGGTGATCTCCAGTTCGCCGCGGGCAGACGGCTTCAGGTTCGCGGCAATGTCCTTTACTGCATTATCATAGAAATACAGGCCCGGGACAATGTAGTCCGATTTCGGATTTTCCGGCTTTTCTTCGAGGGAAAGAACATTAAAGTTCTCATCGAATTCCACGACGCCGAACGGTCTGGGATCCGCCACCGGATAGCCGAATACCACAGCGCCTTCCTCCGGCAGCTGCATGGTTTCCAGCATGGAAAAGAAAGCATTGCCCAGGAAAATGTTGTCCCCCAGAGCCAGGCATACGCTGTCATCCCCGATGAAATCCGCGCCTACTACAAATGCGTCCGCAATACCTTTCTGCACATACTGAATGGCATACTCCACGTGAATGCCCAGCCGGCTGCCGTCGCCGAACAACCTCCGGTAGCCGTTGATGTCTTCCTCCGAGGAGATGATCAGATTATCCCGGATGCCCAGATTCATCAGCATCGCCATCGGATAATAGACCATCGGCCGGTCATATACCGGCAGCAACGGCTTGGAAAGTCCCAGCGTCGCCGGATAGAGGCGGGTTCCTTTTCCAGCCGCGAGAATGATACCTTTCATATTCCGCTCCTTCTTATTTTCAGGCCGTCAGCCCTTCCATATAACTGACAATACTTTTCTCTTTTTCCAGTGCGGCATCCCGGTTCTCCGCGAACACCGTCACATAAAACTTCAGCTTCGGTTCCGTGCCGGACGGCCGGGCAATCAGCGATGCGCCGTCTGTCAGGCTGAAACGCAGCACATTCGACGGCGGCAGTCCGTCAATACCCTGCAGATAATCCTGCAGGCCCGTCACTTCGTACTCTCCGATCCGGGTGACTCCCTGCCGAAGCGTTTCCATGATGCCCGCCATGCGGCGGCTTCCGTCCAGTCCTTCAAACTTATAGGAATAGACTTTGTTCAGGCAGTAGCCGTGTATGCTGTAAAGCTGCTCCAGCCGGTCCAGTATGGATACTCCCCGGCTCATGTAGAAGGCAAACATATCCGCAATGAGCAGCGCCGCGTTGACCGCGTCCTTGTCCCGGACATACGTTCCGGACAAATAGCCATAGCTCTCTTCAAACCCGAAAATATACGACTCCGGCCGGCCCTCTGCCTCCAGCTTCGCGATCTGCTCCCCGATAAATTTAAACCCGGTGAGCACGTTAATGGTCCGGACGCCGTAGCTGTCCGCAATCTTTTCCGCGATATCCGTGCTGACCAGGGATTTGACCATGACCGGCTGTTCCGGCATGCGGCCGGTTTCCTGCCGTCTGGCACAGAGGAAATCCAGCAGAAGCAGGCCGGTTTCGTTGCCCGTCAGCAGGGTGAATTGCCCGCCCTTGTCCCGTACGGCAATGCCGATACGGTCGGCGTCCGGATCCGTTGCCATGATCAGATCCGCGCCCAGCCGCTCCGCGTACTCAATACCGATCGTAAATGCCGCCCGGTCCTCCGGATTCGGCACCAGGCAGGTCGGGAAACTGCCGTCCGGCTCTTCCTGCTCTTTTACCACGGCAATATTGGTATATCCGGATTCTTTCAGCGCCCGCAGCACCGGTTTCAGCCCGGTTCCGTTCAGCGGAGAAAACACAATATGGATATCCTTTGCCACACCGTCTTCTTCCCGCAGCAGACTCTGCGCCTTCACTTCTTCTATAAATGCCGTATAAACCTCGTCCGGAATAAACCGGATCAGACCGGCTTCCAGGCCGTCTGCAAAATCCAGAGACTTTACATCTTCAAAGAGATCTGTCTCCGCAATGCATTCCTGAATGACTGCCGCCGCTTCCGGCGTAATCTGGCAGCCGTCCGGGCCGTACACTTTATACCCGTTGTATTCCGCCGTGTTGTGACTCGCCGTTACCATGATGCCCGCGTCGCAGTCCAGCTTCCGTACCGCAAACGAAACACACGGCGTCGGCATGAGTTCCGGATACACATACACCTCGATGCCGTTGGCCGCCAGCACACCGGCCGCAGTCCGGCTGAACAGTTCATTGTTGTGCCGGCAGTCGTAGCCGATGGCGACCCGTCCCGGCCGCCCTTCGGCCGTGCGGTTGATAAACTCCGCCAGTCCCTGGGATGCCCGGGCGACAGTATAAATATTCATACGATTGGTGCCGGCCTCCATAATTCCCCGGAGCCCGGCTGTTCCGAATGTCAGCTCGCCGGTGAAGGCTTCCTGCATCCGCTCCGGTTGCGTCTCCATCTGTTTCAGATCCTCCAGAACCGCAGGATCCTCCGCTTTTTCCAGCCACATCTGGAATAAATCTTCCGGTGTCGGTTTCATATTCTAGTCCTCATATCCGTTTGGATTCATACTCTGCCATTTCCAGGTGTCCCGGCACATCTCCTCGATACCGTATTCCGCCTTCCAGCCCAGCTCCCGCTCCGCTTTGGACGGATCGCAGTAATTCCTGGCGATGTCACCCGCCCGCCGCGGCAGAATCCGGAACGGGATCTCTTTCCCGCAGGCTTTCTCAAATGCCCGGACCATTTCCAGCACGCTGTACCCCCGGCCGGTGCCCAGATTGTAGATATCCACACCATGGTTTCCTTCCAGCCGGTCCAGTGCCCGCACATGCCCCCTGGCCAGATCCATGACGTGAATGTAATCCCGCACGCCGGTCCCGTCCGGCGTATCATAGTCGTTGCCAAATACACCGAGTTGTTCCAGCTTGCCGATGGCCACCTGCGAAATATACGGCAGCAGATTATTTGGGATCCCCTTCGGGTCCTCCCCGATCAGTCCGCTGCTGTGCGCGCCGATCGGATTGAAATACCGCAGCAGCACCACATTCCACGCCGGGTCGGACACGTGCAGATCTGTCAGAATCTGTTCGATCATCCATTTTGTCCAGCCGTACGGATTGGTGCAGACCCCCTTCGGCGCCGCCTCCGTCACCGGTACCTCTGCCGGATCGCCATACACAGTAGCCGAGGAACTGAAGATGATATTCTTCACTCCGTGCCGCCGCATGCTGTCTGCCAGCGCGATAGTGCTGTTAATGTTATTGCTGTAATACTCCAGCGGTTTCGCGACAGATTCGCCCACGGCCTTGTAACCCGCGAAATGCATCACGGCATCGATCTTTTCCTTTTCAAAGATCACATCCATGGCTTCCCTGTCACAGACATCCGCCTGGTAAAATGTCACCGGCTTCCCCGTGATCTCCTCGATCCGCCGGATTGCCACTTCCTTTGAATTGTACAGATTGTCTACTGCCACCACCTCGTGGCCTTCCTGCAGAAGCGCCACACAGGTATGACTTCCGATATAT
>JAFWDF010000102.1 GCA_017534025.1 Bacillota bacterium | reverse complement strand
GCCATGCCTGTCCGGCCGGTTCAGAAATCAGTGATTGATGATTTCGTACTGACGAACGGATGCATCCAGCTGTTCGATATCGGCACTGAGACTGACGATAAACTCGATGGACAGTTTTTCGGAAATGTCCTGGAGCTCCTTAAGGAATACCGGAAGATCGTCCACTGTAATATCCGCGTGCTTCAGAATACTGTCAATGAAGACTACCTGAATATCATGGTTGGAGCTGAGGATTCCGTAAATGAATCCGGTATATCTCTCGATATTGCTGACATATTTATAATCATCCATCACGATCATACGGATATCAATCGAGAGATCGTGCTTCAGTCTGTCATCCTTAATAATGAAAATGACACTGCCGTCCTTTTCCTTTGCAGTCTGATTTGCCAGGTCAACCATTAACTTGGTCTTTCCCGAGCCCTTCTGGCCGATGATAAGCTTAACCATTTGAGTCGCCTCTCCTTTCTGGTTCTTTGGTGTACATCAATTATACTATCCACGAAAGAAAAGGACAATATGAAAATGTAATTCTGTTTTCAGAACAAGAAAACGGACGCGCTTCTCCATGCCTCCCCGTCTTCCTGTATTGTTAATACTTTCTGTCCTTACTCCTCCGTGTTTCACGGCCGGTTTGCGTCCGCCAGACGGAGCTGTCCGCAGGCGGCCTGAATATCCGGCCCCAAACTTCTTCTGATTGTTACCTGCACTCCTTTGTCTTCAAGAATGCGGGCAAATGCTTCCGCCTGCTCCCGGCGGGCGGAACGGTACTGTTTTTCTTCCACTGTATTCAGCGGAATCAGATTGACGTGACACAGCATCCCTTTCAGCCGGGACGCCAGCATCTCTGCGTGTTCCGGCCGGTCATTGACTCCGTCGATCAGCGCGTATTCAAACGTGATGCGCCGGTGCGTCGTTTCCGTATACCTGCGGGAAGCCTCCAGCAGTTCTTTCATGGAAACCGACTTCGCCACCGGCATCAGCTGTCTGCGGATTTCGTCGGACGGGGCATGCAGCGAAACTGCCAGTCCGGTCTGCGGAAAATCCCGTGCAAACCGTTCCATCCCCCGGACCAGGCCGCAGGTTGAGACTGTGATATGTCTTGCCCCCAGCCCGAAGCCTTTCGGTTCATGCAGCAGACGCAGGGCTTTCGACACTTCTTCATAATTGTCGAAAGGTTCCCCGGTACCCATGAACACGACGTGGCTGATTCGTTCTCCCGCATCCTTCTGCACATGCAGGATCTGGTCCACGATTTCGCCGGCGGTCAGGTTTCTGGTCAGCCCGTTAATCCCTGACGCGCAGAACGCGCATCCCATGCGGCATCCCGCCTGGCAGGAAACACACACGGTTCCGCCGTAATGGTACTGCATAAACACTGTTTCCACCGCCTCGCCTCCGGCAATGGCAAACAGATACTTCCGGGTACCGTCGGAGGAAATCTGCCGCTGCTTCATTTCTACCATGGACAGGGCAGCTGCTTCCTTCAGTTTTTCCCGGAATGCAGCAGGGAGTTCCTTCATGTCATCAAAGGAATCCGCACCTGCGTACATTTTGCGGAAGATCTGCGCAGCCCGGAATTTCTTTTCCCCCATCGACCGGACAAAATCCGTCAGCTCTTCCAGCGTCAGATTCTTCAGATCGGTTTTCTTTTCCATGACGGATCAGACCTCCCGCGCCTTTATCCTACAGTTTTTCGACGTTGATTCCGGTGTCATGCCCGTTCAGCTTGAAGCTTTCGAGCGCGTCCTCTGTCGTTTCGAATACTTCTGCCAGCGTTTCGCCCATGATGTAGTCCCTGTGGGCTGTGAAAGCCGCCCCGGTCTCCTCATCGCAGTTAACAGTCAGGCGAATGCGGTCCGTCATCTCCAGATCCATGCGCTTACGCAGCTGCTGGACCTTGGAAATCAGCTCTCTCGCAAAGCCTTCGCTGACCAGCTCCTGCGTCAGCTTGGTGTCCAGAACCGCGAAAATACCGCGTTCCGTACCTACTGAGAAGCCTTCCTTCGCATTGATCCGCACGTCGATGAATTCTTCCGGAATCTCTGTATCTTCTCCGCCGAGGCTGAGGACAATCTTTCCGGTTTCTCCCAGTGTGCCGATCACGGATTTCGCGTCTGCTGCCGCCAGTGCCTTGCCGAACTCCTTGATCTTGCCGCCGAGCACAGGACCAGCCTTGCGGAAGTCCGGCTTCAGCGAATAATCCATATACTTGTCGATTTCCTGCTCGAAGACAACGTTCTTCACGTTGAGCTCTTCCATAATCAGCGAAGTCATATCTCCGATCTGCGCTTCGTACTTTCCGTCGACAATGATCTCGGACAGAGGCTGTCTGACCTTGATGCTTTCCTTTTCTCTCTCGCCTCTTCCCAGTGTAACGATGGTCCGCACGATCTCCATGCGGTTTTCCAGTTCTTCATCGATCAGCGTCTCATCCGTTTCCGGGAACGCTGCCAGATGAACGGAATATTCACCGGTCAGCTTTCTGTACATTTCATCCGTCAGGAACGGCGCAATCGGAGCCGAGAGCAGTACCACGCCTGTCAGCATTTCGTAGGTCGTCAGCAGCACAGCTTTCTTGTCCTGCGTCAGTTCATCCGCATAGAATCTTCTTCTGGCGCGGCGGATGTACCAGTTGGACAGATCTTCCGCCACAAATTCCGTGATCGCCTTGACTGTGCGCATGTGCTCGAAGTTGTCCATCGCTTCGGTTACTTCCCTGACCAGACGGTTGTATCTGGAAATGATCCATCTGTCCAGCTCGCTTCTGTCTTCCGGCTTCACATCCAGGGACTTCACATCGATATCATCCTGGTTGGAATAAAGAATGAAGAAATTATATACATTGCGGAGCGTTCCGAAGAACTTGCTCTGGATTTCCTGCACACCGTCTTCGTCAAAGCGCGTCGGCGTCCATGCCGGGGACCCGAAGAGCATATACCATCTGGTTACATCCGCACCGTACTTGTCAAAGAGCTGGAACGGATCCACGGTATTCCCCTTGGACTTGGACATTTTCTTGCCGTTTTTGTCGAGGATCAGGTCATTAACCAGAACATTCTTATACGGCGCCTTGCCCGTAATAAAGGTGGAAATTGCCAGCAGGGAATAGAACCAGCCTCTGGTCTGGTCGATGCCCTCACAGATGAAATCCGCCGGGAACTGTTCTTC
This sequence comes from Bacillota bacterium, assembly GCA_017534025.1. Lineage (GTDB taxonomy): Bacteria > Bacillota > Clostridia > Peptostreptococcales > Anaerovoracaceae > RUG708. Next base: position 17,243 of record JAFWDF010000102.1, on the reverse strand, counting down.
AAATTCCTCCTTGTTTTCAAACGGATAATGCTGCTGCGCGAACGGCATGGAACCGCTGTCGAACCAGCAGTCCATGACTTCCGGGATACGGGACATCGGCTTTCCGCATTTTTCGCAAGGGATATGCACTTCATCCACGAACGGACGGTGCAGCTCGATCTCGCCGGCATCAAATTTTTCCATCGCCTTGTTCATCAGTTCTTCTCTGGAACCGATGCAGTCCACGTGGCCGCATTCACATTTCCATACCGGAATCGGCGTGCCCCAGTAACGGTTTCTGGAAATCGCCCAGTCCTTCACATCGGCGATCCAGTTGCCGAAACGCCCTTCGCCGACGAACGGCGGCTGCCAGTTGACCGTTTTATTGTTTTCCACCAGCTGGTCCCTGAGTTTGGTCATCTCGATATACCAGCTCGGCTTCGCATAGTAGATGAGCGGCGTGCCGCATCTCCAGCAGTGCGGATAATTGTGAGTCATCTTTTCCTTGGAATACAGCTTGTTGCCTTCCGCCAGGTACTTGATGATATCTACATCCAGTCCGTCTTCCATAACAAAACGGCCCTTCCATGGAGTCGCTGTGTATTTGCCCGTTTCATCCACCGGGTTGAAGACCATCATATTGTATTTTCTGCCGGTCTTGTTATCGTCGTCACCGAACGCAGGCGCCGTATGAACAATACCGGTACCTTCGGATGTGTCTACATAATCCGCCAGGGTCACAAAGAATCCGTTCTTGTTATGATCCTTTTCCAGAAACGGCATCAGCTGTTCATATTCCACATACTCCAGCTCCGAACCCTTCATGGTTTCCAGAACTTCGTATTCGCCTTCGCCCAGATTTTTATCTGCCAGCGCTTCTGCCAGATAATAAATCTCGTCGCCCTTCTTCGCTTTTACATACGTGATGTCCGGGCCGACGGTCAGACAGATGTTGGAAGCCAGTGTCCACGGCGTCGTGGTCCAGGCGAGGAAGTATTCATTATCCGTGCCTTTCTTCTTGAACTTCGCCGTCAGGGTATTGCTCTTAATTTCCTTGTAGCCCTGCGCCACTTCGTGGGAAGCCAGTCCGGTTCCGTAGCGCGGACAATACGGAAGAACCTTGTGGCCTTCATAGAGCATGTCCGCATCGAAGAATTTCTTCAGGATCCACCAGCCGGTTTCAATGAAATTGTTGTCCAGCGTGATATACGGATTGTCCATATCGATCATGTAGCCCATGCGCCTGGACATTTCCCGCCAGAGACTTTCGTATTCAAATACGGATTCCCTGCACTTCTCGTTGAATTCTTTGATCCCGTACTTTTCGATATCCTGCTTGCCGGTCATTCCCAGCCTTTTTTCCACTTCGATTTCCACCGGAAGACCGTGAGTATCCCAGCCTGCCTTTCTCTTGACCTTGAAGCCCTTCATGGTTTTATACCGGCACACGGAATCCTTCAGGGTTCTGGCCATGACATGATGAATGCCCGGCTTGCCGTTCGCGGTCGGAGGTCCTTCATAAAAAACGAAGGTAGGATTGTCTTCCCGTTCGCTCACACATCTGCCCAGCAGGTCATCCTGTTCCCACTGATCAGACTGTGCGTTCTGAACCTCCGCAATTGGTCGTTCCGATAATTTTTCAAACATACACTTCATTCCTTCCATATAATGATTGCAATACTGCTGACATTGATAACTATATTAATGGTAATGATTCCGCTCCGGGCCGAAAAAAATCCCTGCGCCATCATGACGCAGGGACGATAAATCTCAGTATACCGCGGTACCACCCTGATAATGCGTTCCTGCTCCTTCCCTGTTCAGGAATGCAGCCGGCGCATCACCTCTTTGCCGCGTAACGTGCGGAAACGGATCAGCTTACTGTCAATTCAGCCGACCGGCTCGGAAGTGATCTTCACTCCGGACTCCCGCGCGGCTTCTCAGCACCCGCCGTTCTCTGTAGCGTTCTGTTCCGTAGTTACTGTCTTCGTCAATGCCATTTCTGTATTCAATTCAGAATATATCAAGTATACAACAAGTCGCAAAAAAGTCAACCGGAAAAAACGGCCATTTAAATAATTTGTTTTCAAAATGGAGATTGCCTGCTCATAATTAAACATACTATCCTTCGTTGACAAAAAAACGGAAACCGATAGAATGAAAGAAGTCTTATTGCAAAAAGAATCGGGGCCATATAAATATGAAGCTATTCTTTTCTAATCATCTGACAAAAAATATTCAGGGGCAGAATACCAGTCATCTGTTATTAAATAAAGTCCTGCAGGAATATTACGGCATGCCGGCGGGGTCCGTCTGCCGGCCGGAGAATGGAAAGCCGTATTGGGAAGGAACCGGCCGGCCCCGTTTTTCCGTTTCCCACACCGGCACGCTGTGGCTTTGCGCCGTTACGGATCACGAGATCGGCATTGACGCGGAGCTGCCGGACCGGCCGGTGGCGCAGCCGGTCAAGCTGGCGGAACGTTTTTTTTCAGAGGAAGAAGCCGATTTTATACGCTGCGGCCAGAATATGCCCAGGAAGGAGAATCTCCCTGCGGACACCTTCATCCTGCCTTTCCGATGGGAACGGATTCTGCCAGGAAAGAACACGGAAAACTGGTCTGCTGAAGAACGGCTGCTCCTGATCTGGACCCGCAAGGAAGCGCTGCTGAAATATTACGGCAAAGGACTGGGGAGCCTCACCGGAACCCACAGCGTCATGAACGAACCGGCGGGCCTTTCTATCAGAAGCTATCGCAACAAAGGAATCCTTTTGTCCATCTGCGCGGAAGAAGCCTTTCAAAAGGAAGCCATCACGGAATATATTGATTTAGATAACGGTAAGGTACACAGAAATGTTCGATTCTACAGAAGAAAAAATACGGGAAAGCGCTTTGCGGATTCTTGATTTCGGCGACTGCAGCCGGTCTGAATTGCAACGGAAATTAAAGAAAAAGGGCTTTGCCTCGGATGGCATTGACCGCGTCCTTCACAGCCTCACCGAATCCGGATTGCTGGATGACGGCCGTTACGCGGAGAATTATGTCCGCTCCGCCATGGAAAAGGGAAAGGGACCGGGATGGATCCGGAATAAGCTGACCGAAAAGGGTGTCTCTTCTTCTTTAATCAGTCTGGCTTTTGAAGAACTGGATGCGGGAGGACAGGAATTGGAACTCTGCCTGAAAAAGGCCCTGTCACTCCTTGCACTCAGGGAGGAATACGAAACAGACGGAGACGGGCATCTGCTTTTCACCGGCTCCGGCGATCCGGAAGCGGTACCCGACCCCTTCAGCCGGCGCATTCCGGAAAACGCTGACCGCCGGGAGATTCGGGCATTGCGGGAAAAAGAAAAGGCCAGGCTGGCCCGCCGCCTGGCAGGCGCGGGTTTTTCACAGTCTGCGGTATACGCCGTTATCCGTGAATTCGACAACCTGAAGAACTGAAAAAGCTCTGCACCGGAATCAATCGGTACAGAGCTTTTTTACTATTTTGAAAACGGTCGGGTGCATCTCAGCGTTGCGATCGGGCGCACCGGCTTGAGGATTGAGAATTACCGTCCGGCCGCTTACTGCGCTCAGCAGCAGCAGGAGGAATCGCAGCAGGCGTTCAGGCACAGGTTGAGCATGCAGAGCTGCATGCAGAAGCTGCCGGCATCGCTGGTTCCGCCCCCGTAATTCATGTACTGTGTATTCTGATAGTTCATACCGCCCATCTGCAGAGTCCGCAGAAGCTGCTGATAGGTCATGTTTCCCGGTTCCATGGATACGGCCGTGCGCGCCTGCTCCTGCGCGGCATAATTATTTCCCAGCCCGGCATTGGCCATCGCGGAAAGATAATACCAGTGCGCACCGCGGTTCTGAATGCTCATCAGAACATTGATTGCCTCGGCATAATGCCCGGAATTAATATAATTGGAAGCCGCCTGGTAATAATTCTGATCATGGTCATACCCGTTGTCCGCGTAATAGGATCCGGTATTCCCATAACTGCCATATCCGCCATACCCGGAGCCGGCATTCATCTTGCGTTCATTCATGATCTGATCGTAGGCCTCCTGTACGATCTTGAACATCTCCTCCGCAGATTTATTTCCCGGATTCTTGTCCGGGTGGTATTTCCGGCAAAGCTCGCGGTACGCTTTTTTTACCTCATCATCGGAGGCATTGCGTTCTACGCCGAGAATATTATAAGGATCCCTCATCCGATACTTCCTTTCTGTACTGCATCCACACTCCGGAATACAGGATATTCCGCAGTATATCCATATTTTCATCGATCGGCAGGCGTTCGAAGGATGCTGCCGCTTCCGAAATCATTAACATTAAAATATTGTATATCGTTTCCTGGAAATCCTCCCGGCCGCTGATCGCCATCAGAGGATTGTACAGATCTTTCTGCCTGTCCTCCTTCAGATCCAGAAATGCGTCCAGAAGGTATATGAATTTCCCGAGATAAAAGCCCATCCGGCGGAGAAGCGGCTGCCACTGGTCATCCCGGTAAGCGAAGATTTCTTCGGTCACCCGTCCGAAACAGCCGGCTGCCTGCTCAAAATCGTCACTCTTTTCCGTTTCCAGTACAGCCAGGTCTTCCATATGCTTCCGGATGCGTGCTGTCCTTTCCGGATACAACTCTTCGATGCGGCGCACTTTCCCGTGAATGAGGCCGCCGTAAATCCGGCTGTGCAGCTTGTGCTCATCCTTCCAGTCATCCTCGCACTTGAGCCAGGCGAGAAACAGTCCCATGGAAGACGCATAATCCAGAAATTCGTTGGCAACCCGGACGCGCTTCACAAACGGGTGGAGCGGACACCGGAATTCCTTTCTGACAGTCTCGCTGTCGTACAACCCGTCCAGCAATACGGCGAGAAAGGTCATATCATATCCTACGGTGATCCTGGACAGCTGCCCGTGCTGTTCTTTCAGCGCATGGCAGAGTCCGCAGTAGTACGCCCTGTATTTATAATAGTCTTTAAATTTCAGTTCCAGCTGATCAATCGTAACATATCCGAACATAATATTTATTCCGCCGGACGGGTCTCTTCTGCAGAAATCTGCGAAGCCGGCCAGCTTCTCCTGTCATTGTCAGTATACCCGATAATCAGAAAAATATCTTTCCGGGGAAAAAATTATTTCCCGTAATTGTAAATCAGATCTCCGATATCCGTTTTTCCTTTTGATTCATAAATCCGGAAGCCGTTGTCATCATAATGCATGCGGATCAGATCATTATGCAGAAGGAAAAGCATATGGGCGTCCGCTTCCCCGGTGGCGAACCATTTCTGAGACGGCGGGAAGCCCTCCCAGTTCTTCGCGTCGATGTCCCAGGTCATATTGGCCGCTGCACTCCAGGAATCCTGCGGCCCACGGCGGTGCAGCACATCCAGGGCTTCGTTGCATCGCAGTGTGTGATGGGTGCGCAGAGAATGCAGCCGCCCGTAAACGTCCTGCAGCATGCTGCGGTGCCCGACAAAGATCGTCCCGATCTCCAGCCGGTCACAGATACCGAGGCTTTTGACATATTCGGTCAGCGGATCGTCCAGTCCGAGTTCATAACAGAGATTCGGTGTAATATCCCCCAGAATCATGTCGCCGGCAAAAAGAATTTTTTTCTCATCGTCATAAAGGCAGGTATGGCCCGGCGAATGCCCCGGCGTAACAATACAGCGCAGGCGGTAATCCCCCACCGTAAGAATCTGTCCATCGGAAATCTCTGTGAAATCCACCGTATCATCCGGTTTCCACATATAACCGGGATGCGTATCTATCGCTTCCTGCGGATCCATGCGCAGGCCCATTTTCCGGAATTCCACGTAAATATGTTCCCAGTACGTGGGATCGTGAAGGCGGTTGATCACCGCCGCCTCCCGCGGTTCGGCAAAGACCCGGTTCTTCTCCGATTTCAGATGAAAAATCTGCCCGCTGTGATCGGCATGCAGATGCGTAATAAAAAGGTCCGTCTGGTCCATCGAGATGTGCAGCTCTGCCAGCGCTTCATCTACGGCCCGGCGGCATTCCGGACGGTTAAATCCGGTATCAATCAGAAGATTTCTGTCTTTTCCTATAATCAGGTAGGCGTTCAGCAGCTGCATAGGATTTTTCGGAAGCGGAACTTCCACGCGGTAAATATTATTCATTAACTCGGTGACCATTTCATCCGCTCCTTGTCCAAATACGTCAAACACGCCCGGAAAAACGGACTGTGCAGAGGCCGGAGGGCCATTCTGTTCCGGTTTCCTGCCTGTTAAAAAAATAACTGATAAAATATTTAAAAATAAATGAAAAACCTATTGCTTTTCCAATATTTAAGATATATATTTAAGTTGAACTTATTATTCGTTTTTAACCAAATCAAGTTTCAACTACAAGAGCAGTTTATGCCGAGAACTGCTCTTTTTCTTTTTTGTCTTTTCCGACAGGTATAGAGGACTTCTATTCATTCATTAAGCGGATCAGGTCCTGAACCCTTCCGTGGCGGTCTTCCGCGCCGAATACCGCGCTGCCTGCCACCAGTATATCCGCTCCCGCACGGGCTATCTCCTGTATATTGCCGGGTCCCACACCGCCGTCGATTTCAATCTCAAAATCAAGATTCCGCCGGCTGCGGATCGCATCCAGTTCCCTGACTTTCTGCAGGGTCTGCGGAATGAATTTCTGGTTGCCGAAGCCCGGGTTCACCGACATGATGAGAACCATATCCAGGTCCTCCAGCACATACTCCAGCACGGAAAGAGGCGTCGCCGGATTCAGCGCCACGCCTGCCTTTACACCCAGCGAACGGATCATCTGAATAGTTCTGTGAAGATGGACGCAGGCTTCCGCATGCACGGAAACATACTCCGTCTGCGGCGTGACAAATTCCGGGATATACCGGTCCGGATCCACGATCATGAGATGCACGTCCAGGGGCATGGCCGTCTTCCCTGTCAGGCTTTTCGCCACCAGTGGCCCGATGGTAATGTTCGGTACGAACTGCCCGTCCATGACGTCAAAATGCACCAGATGCGCACCCGCCTCCTCTACTTCGCGGACTTCTTCCGCCAGTTTTGAAAAATCCGCGGATAAAATCGATGGCGCCAGTTTTTTCATAATTATTCCTCCTCAGCGCTGCCGCTGTTTTTTCTCAGTATTTTTTCTCCTGCCGGAGCAGCTCCAGTTCTTTCCGGTAGGACTCGTACCGCAGCGGGTGAATCCTGCCTTTTTCCGCCGCTTCGCGCACCGCGCATTCCGGCTCCTGCAGATGCAGGCAGCCGTTAAAACGGCATTGGTCTCTGTACCCGGAAAACTCCGGATACAGTTCCTGAAGCATGGCTTCTTCTATTTCCGGCGACAGGTCAAACGAGGTGAATCCCGGCGTATCGAATACCATGCCGCCGAATTCCATACCGAAAATCTCCACGTGCCGGGTCGTATGCTTTCCGCGTCCGGTCTTCTCGCTGACGCTGCCGGTCTGTATCGTATCGTCGCCGCGCAGAGTGCGCAGAATAGTCGATTTTCCGGCGCCGGACGGACCGGCCAGAGCGGTTTTCTTTCCCTGCAGGAACGGTATCAGTTTCTCCACGGAAGCGGCTTCCCTGGCATCCACGAACAGATGCGGATAGAGCTTTCCGTAGATTTCCCGGATCTGCTTCATGCTTTTAAATGTTGCGAGATCCTTCTTGGTAAAACAGAGAACGATGTCCACATCTGCGGCTTCCGCGGACAGAATGAACCGGTCCAGAACAGTGAAATTCGGCGCCGGATCGGCCATGGCCGTGACGATCACAAATTGATCCACGTTGGAAACCGGCGGCCGCGCAAAATGATTTTTCCGTGGATGAATATCGGTAATTACCGCTTCATCCGAAGCGAGGCCGATAGAAATATCGACCTCATCTCCTACACACGGTTTAATATTATCTTTTCGAAAAAGACCTCTTGCTTTGCATTCCACAATGCTGCCCGCACCGGTATCCACATAGTAGAATCCGCCAATGCCTTTCACGATAATTCCCTGCATGAACGCTCCTTTATCAATTGAAGCTTACCGTATCTTCGTCAACCTGCACACCGTTCATGATCACCCGGACTTTGCCGGTACCGGACCCGGTCATCTCCAGTGTCACGGAGCCTTCGTCAACGCTGTGCTTTTCATTGGTGACAACATGTGTCAGTGTCCCGTCGGATCTGGTTAAGGTTACGGTGAGATCAAAGAAATCATCCGGTGCCTGTGAGAAGTCCACCGTATAATCAATCGTGGTTTCTTTTTGTTTCTGCTGCGCCGGTCCCTTGCTGACCACGATGCTGACCGATTCCCCGGTCTGGATGGAAGTGCCCGGGCTGACGCCCTGGTTGATGACCGTTCCTTCCGGCTCATCCGCTTCCGCCTCGGTCATTTTGCCCAGCTGAAGTCCCAGTGCCTCCAGCGCGTTCTTTGCTTCCGCAACGGTCTTTCCGGTCAGATCCGGCACTTTGACATTGACGATTTCCCTGCCTTTGCTGACAGACAGGGCTACGGCCGTACCGGCTTCCACCTGCCCGTCGGCTGGATTCTGACTGACAATATATCCTTCAGGGATGGTATCGCTGTATTCTTCGGCAATATCCCCAACCGTCAGATTTTCCATCTTCAGCTTGGATTTGGCATCCGCCAGGCTCATTTCCACTACATTCGGGACGGTCACCATTTCCACATCCGGTTCCGGCGGTCCGCTGCTGAGAATGATCGTAACTTTGGAACCTTTCTTTACCTTTGTGCCTTCTGCCGGATTGGTGGCAGCTACCAGGCCGGCCTCAATCGTTTCACTGGCAACCGCCTGCTCGCCGACTTCGGTTTTCAGTCCCAGATTTTCCAGCACCATGACGGCCTGCTCCTGTGTGGTACCCGCCACAGCCGGTATTTCAATATCCGCGCCCCTGCCGCTTCCGTTCAGCAGATGGAGAACCCCCAGACTCAGCGGAACGGCGCATACCAGCGCCAGCAGAACGGCCAGAATCACCGTCTTCATGCCGCCTTTTCCGCCGGATTCGTCACGGTCTTTCTTTTTCCGTTTTCTTCCGCTGTTTTTCAGTTCATCCAGTTCTTTAAAGTCATTGTCCGGATCCACGGCCGGCGCGGCGCTCTGCGAGCCTCTGCCGGCTGTACTTCCGGTTTTCGGACGGCTGCCCTGCGCACCGGAACCGGAAGTTCCGGAAACACGCTGTTTCCGCTCGGCTTCCAGAGCGGCGGCTGCGGCCGCTTCCCTGCTGCTGAATACTTTGGTTTCTTTTTTCACGGACGGTCTGGATACGCCGAAGCGTTCCCCGTTCAGAGCCTTAATCATCTCATCCGCACTGGAGAACCGCTCCTCCGGCAGCCGGCGGGTGGCTTTCTGCACAATGGCATCCATCTGGGACGACACATACAGATTCGTATCCGACGGAGCCGGCACATCATTATTCACATGCATCACTGCAACGCTGACCGCATTGTCCCCGTCAAACGGAACCGTACCCGTCAGCATTTCGTACATGACGATCCCCAGCGAATAAATATCCGAACGGGCATCCACATTGCCGCCCTTGGCCTGTTCTGGAGACAGATAGTGAACCGATCCCATGACAACACTGGAGCTCTGCACCATCGTGCCGTTGTTGACCGCCTTCGCGATGCCGAAGTCCGTAATCTTCGGAGTTCCGTCTTCCGTCATAAGGATATTATGCGGTTTGATGTCCCGATGGATAATGTTTTTCCGGTGCGCCGCGCTGAGACCCGCCGCGATCTGCTTTGTGATTTCGATCACGCGTTTCTCACTGATCGGCGCCTCCCGTTCGATCACGTCGCCGAGACTGTCCCCGTCCAGTAGTTCCATGACAATATAGAATATATTGCCTTCCTTGCCGACATCGAACACCGAAACGATATTCGGATGCGACAGCTTGGCTGCCGCCTGGGATTCTCTGCGGAAATTGTCCACAAATTTATTATCCCGGATAAATTCCGGTTTTAATATTTTAATAGCAACAAAACGGTTCAGATAGGTGTCCTTCGCTTTGTAGACCACCGCCATGCCGCCGTCGCCCTTTTTCTCTAACAGTTCATATCTTCCTGCAAGAACTCTGCCGCTCATTGTGCCTGTCCCCCTGTCTGTATTCTGACTGTTACCGCTGTAATGTTATCCGCGCCGCCCCTTTCATTGGCGCGGTCAATGAGGTTTATGCAGGCAGACCTCATAGTATTGGATTTCATGACAATTTTTCTGATTTCTTCATCTTCGAGCATATCGTAGAGACCATCCGTGCATAGCAGGAGAACATCCTCTTCATACACGTCAAACATATACAGATCCGGTCTGACATTTTCCTCGGCACCGATGGCTCGGGTGATCAGATTGCGGTCCGGATGCTCCCGGGCCTGTGTCCGGTCGATGATCCCTTTCTTCATCAGGTCATTCACATACGTATGGTCCTCCGTCACCTGCCGGATACTGTCATCCCGAATCAGGTACAGCCGGCTGTCTCCGACATTGGCGACATACGCCTTTCCTTTATGGATATACAGAAGAATCAGCGTGGTGGCCATGCTGCGCGTTGAACCGCCGTCTGCCATTCTGTAAATGTGTTCATTGACGTGGTACAGCAGGCTGACAAAGTAGTCCCGGATTCCGTCTGAATCATCCTCCGGAGGAATCGGCGAATCATTCATATAATCCGCGATGTCGGCCATCACCGTCCGGCTTGCAACCTCTCCGTGACTGTGTCCGCCCACGCCGTCCGCTACCAGGAACACTCCTTTGTCCGGCAGGACAAAAAAGGAATCCTGATTGTTATTTCTCATTTTGCCCGTATCGCTTTTAAAACCGAATTCGAACATATCAGTTACTCCCAAATATAATAATGGTTCTTCCCTGCCCGATACGGCAGGACCCTTTCCGCAGCGGGTCCGTCCCTGCACCGGCAGAGCGAAAACATAGCTGCGCATTCTAATTAATATGATACCACACTCTACCTGTTCATTCCATAAAAAAGAGCCGCCTGAACGGCGGCATTCTCTTAAAATTTATTATCAGGACTGTTTCATGAAAACATTCAGACGCGCCACGCAGGCGAAGTGATGAGCCCAGTAACCGGAACGAATATCTGCAATGGATACACCGCTGCTGGACGCAGAGTTAATGACCTGCCCGCAGCCCAGATAAATAGCGATATGGCTGTAGCCCTGCCGGGATGTCGTACCGGAGAAGAATACCAGATCGCCCGGCTGAGCATCGGCAATATCCACCACCGTGCAGTATTTCGCCAGATCATTGCAGCAGCCGATGTGCGGCTCCCACAGACCGGTTTCTGCCATGACATAATTGACAAAACCGGAGCAGTCAAAACCGGCGGGTGTCTTTCCGCCCCAGACATATGGAACGCCCAGGTACTGGAATGAATTCTGTATCATGGTCTGGCAGATATCCAGCTGTACTTCCGAAGAATCAGAAAACGGAAGAACCACATCCGTCATGCCTTCCATAACAGCAATCCAGTCTGCTTCCGTCCATACCGGCCCGCATACCGCAAAGTCGGAATCCATTTTTCCTGCAATTGTTTCCAGTATACCTTCAATTCCGCTGCCCGTAACGGGAACGGCGGTCTGTCCGCTGTCCGCCGCAGGCACGGAAGCCTGTCCGCGGTCCGTCCCGGCACCGCACTCCGGCTCCGCCGCGAACGCAACAGAGGTAAACAAAAGCAATAAGGATAATATCAATATCGGAATACGCTTACTATTCACAAATAAATACCTTTCTTTGACTGATAATTATAATAATCAGAACCAAGCAAAACATGCTAAACCAAACACAGAAGTCCTGTTCATTAAATGATATTATACACCGGGCAGGAGATTATTTCAATAAACGATTTCTCTGCCGAGGCCGGCCGTTCAGTGAACTAAGCCGGATCTTTCTGCATGATGCAGAAATAAAACCCGTCACAGAAATCCGTATCCGGAAAGAACTGTTTTTCATGAAGCATCCGGAATTCATCATGCTGCTTCAGAAATGCCTGTGCAATCTGCTCATTTTCCATTTCCGAAATGGTGCAGGTACTGTACATAAGGCGGCCGCCGGGTTTGACGCAGCCGGCTGCGGCCTCCAGTATCTCCTTCTGCAGAGCGGGCAGCTTTTTCATATCCGCCAGGTTCGCTTTCCGTTTCATTTCCGGCCGCCGGCGCACTACTCCCAGGCCGGAGCAGGGCACATCCGCTATGACACAGTCCGCCTGTTCCGCAAAATCCGGATTCGTCTGTCTGGCATCGTGCAGGACAGGTTCAATAAGATCCAGTCCCAGCTTCTCCGCCGTGGCACGGATCAGTTCCATCTTGTGTTCGTAAATGTCGCAGGAAAAGATTTTTCCTTTTCCTTCCATCAGCATGGCCGCTGCAAAGGATTTTCCTCCCGGTGCAGCGCAGACATCGATGAGCGTATCCCCCGGACGGGGATCCAGTGCAGCGACAGCGGCCGAAGAAGCCGCATCCTGTACATAGAACCACCCTTCCCGGAAGGCATCGGTTTCCAGGATCCCGGTTCCTGCGGCACGGAATACAGCGCCCTGCAGGGCCGAGCCGTACGGTTCCGGAACCTGCACCGGTTCCAGGGACACGGCACTATCCGCCAGCCGTTCCGCCAGCTGCTGCGGCGTACATTTCAGCGTATTAACCCGGACCGTCAGATCCGGAACGGCATTGCCCGCTTCCATCAGGGAACGGGTCCGTTCCGGGCCGAATCCGGCCAGCCACATTTCGGTAATATCTTCCGAATACGAATACCGCAGTGATAAAAACCGGCCGATATCCTCCGCCGGATCCGGGAGCTTCGCGCCTCTGCCCCGGGCATACGCCCGCAGTACGCCGTTGACGAACCCTTCCAGCCCCCGGCAGAGTTTCCGGGTCATTTTTACAGTTTCATTGATCTCCGCATAATCCGGCACGCTGTTCATGAATTCAATCTGATACGCCCCCATGCGCAGCAGAATCCGAGCCGGCGTGCGCACTTTCCGCATCCCGGACCGCACCAGTCCGTCGAGACGGTAATCCAGATAGATCTGATTCTCCAGCACCCCGTATATCAGCGCGCGGACAAACGGTTCATTATCAGGATGATACTGTCCGATGGCCGAAGCGGCCGCCAGATTGGAATACGCGCCGTTGACCTCGATATCCAGCAGCGCTTCAAAAGCCGTTTTCCGGTTGGTATCCATGCTATTACCCCAGTACCGTGCCCGGCTCGATGCGGTGCCCGCGCAGGAAATCCGCGGCAGGCATGGCCCGTTTGCCCGGCATCTGGATTTGCTTTATGAGAAGCAGATCCTCTCCGCAAACCGTCAGAATGCCATCGTTTCCGGCTTCAAGAATCGTCCCCGGTTCTCCGGGTTTTCCGCCCTGCACGACATCCGCAAAATGGATTTTCATTCTTTCCCCGTTCAATTCTGTAAACGCGCCCGGATTCGGAGAAAATCCGCGGATCTTCCGTTCGATTTCTGCAGCGGGCCGCGAAAAATCTATACGCCCTTCGGCTTTTTCCAGCATCGGCGCATAGGTGGCTTCCTCCTCCTTCTGCGGCGTACCCGGCACTTTTCCTTTTTCAAATTCCGGAAGCCAGCGGAGCAGAAGCTCCGCTCCCAGCGCAGAGAGCTCCTCCAGGAGTTCGCCGGCGTTTTTACGGCCGACACCGGTCTTTTCACTGGCGATCATATCGCCGGTATCCATTCCTTCCGCCATGTACATCAGCGTCACGCCGGTCTGTTCATCTCCCTCCATGATGCATCTCTGCACCGGGGCCGCTCCGCGAAAGCGCGGAAGCAGGGAGCCGTGAATATTCACACAGCCCAGCTTCGGAACTGCCAGCAATTCCGGAGGAAGTATTTTTCCGTATGCCGCGACGACCATCAGATCCGGCTGCAGCGCACGGAGCTCTTCCAGAAACTCCGGATTATTTCTGACCTTCAGCGGCTGCTTCACAGGAATGCCCAGCTCCTCCGCAGCCTTCTTTACTGCGCCCGGGCGCAGCTTTTTTCCTCTTCCGTTCGGCTTGTCCGGCTGTGCAACAACCAGCGGAATATGATAACCGGCTTCTGCCATGGCCTGCAGCGGACGCACTGCAAAATCCGGCGTGCCCATATATACAATTGTCAGTTCCGATCCGTTGCCATTACTGTTCTTCATCGCCCAGCTCCCACAGTTCATAGGCTTTATCCACATACATGATGCCTTCCAGGTGGTCATATTCGTGGCAGAAGGCTCTTGCCAGCAGGCCGGTTCCTTCATACACCACTTCCTCGCCGTCGCGGTTCAGCCCCTTGATCTTCACATATTCCGGACGAACTACGCTGCCCGCCTTACCGGGGATGCTCAGGCATCCCTCATCGCCGTCCTGCTCTCCGGACTGCTCCAGAAACTCCGGATTGACCAGCACCATCGGTTCCGTATCCTCTTCCCCGAGGTCCACGACAAACAGCCGGCGCATAACACCGACCTGCGGAGCTGCCAGACCGACGCCGCCGGTATGGTGAAGGGTTTCAATCATATCGTCGATCAGTACTCTGGTCCGGTCATTCACTTCTGCCACCGGGCGGCATTTCTTACGAAGAATGTCATCGCCGATTTCTACGATTTTTCTTAAAGCCATAATTCTTATTCCTCCTGTATGATCAGGTCATGCTGTACGGATCCAGTTCGGCAACCATGATTACCCGGCTGCCGGACGCCGTACGGTCCAGCCTGATGGTTTCTATTAATTTTCTATAAATTTCCGTGCGCCTGCGCGGAGACTTTATCAGAATATGAAAACGGTATTTATCATTCAGTTTAGCCATATAAGCCGGCTGCGGGGCAAAAACTTCTCCCTTTCCCGGAACAGAAGACTCCAGAATCATCCGGTATACCCGCTCCGCCTCTCCGCGGGTTTCCCGCTCGTCGCTGCCGGAAAAAACCAGCCGGAGAATATTGGAGAACGGCGGATATCCGATGAGGCGGCGCACCCGGATCTCATGCTCGTAGAACCCGTCATAATCATTGGCCGCTGCCGCCTGAATCGTGCTGTCTTCCGGAGAATAGGTCTGGATAATGACCTCGCCCGGCTCCTTGCCGCGTCCCGCCCGGCCGGCCGCCTGTACGATCAGCTGGAAGGTCCGCTCCGGAGAACGATAATCGGGTATGTTTAATGTGATATCGGCTGCAATAATGCCGACCACGCCGACATTGTCAAAATCCAGTCCCTTTGCCACCAGCTGGGTGCCCACCAGAATGTCGGTCTTTCCTTTCCGGAACGCGCTGAGAATGGAGGCTGTCCCGCCCTTCCTGCCGGCGGAATCCAGATCCAGGCGGTCCGTCACGGCACCCGGAAACAGTTCCGCAGCCGCTTCCTGCACCTGCTCCGTACCGGCGCCGAAATAACGGATGTGTTTGCTTCCGCACTCCGGACAGGAATCGGGAACCCGCACTTTTCTCCCGCAGTAGTGGCACTCCGCCATACCGCTGGCTTTATGGTAGGTCATGGACAGATTGCAGACATCGCAGCGAATCACGTGTCCGCAGTTCCTGCAGGACACGAAAGAGGAATACCCTCTGCGGTTCAGGAAAAAGATCGCCTGCCGGCCCTGTGCGAGTGCCTGCGAAGTCTTTTCATATAAAATGTCACTGAACATGGTGCGGTTGCCGTTGATCAGCTCCCGGCGCATATCAGCCACATGGACCGTCGGCAGCGGTGTTTCATTGTACCGTTTCGTCAGCTTCAGTTCCCTGTAAAGCCCTGCATTCGCCCTGTAACGGCTGATCACTGAAGGTGTCGCCGAACCGAGAACCACGGACGCGCCGGTCAGGTCCGCCCTGTTCAGTGCCGTGGTAACCGCATTGTATTTCGGCGTCTGATCCGATTTATAGGAGCTTTCATGTTCCTCATCGATAATGATCAGGCCAAGATCCGCGGAAGGTGCAAAAATAGCGGAGCGTGCGCCGATCATAATACGGGCCGTGCCGTTTCGCACTTTCATCCACTGCGCATACCGCTGCCCTTTCGTCAGCCGGCTGTGCATCACCGCCACCTGCTCTTTTCCGAAACGGTTCGCAAAACGGCGGATCGTCTGCGGTGTCAGGGAAATCTCCGGCACCATGACAATGGCGTCTCTGCCATTTTCCAGTGCTTTTGCAACGGCACGCATATAGACTTCCGTCTTCCCGCTGCTGGTGACGCCGTTCAGCAGAAAATAGGAAGGCTTTGCCGCGTTCAGCCCGGCCTCGATCTCCCGGAATGCCGCCTCCTGTTCTTCCGTCAGAGGCGGTTCTTCCGCGCCTTTGCCGGAAGGCTCCGGCACCGGATCCTTCGGTATGCCTCTTTTAGGCGCGGACCCCGGAGGCACTGCGCAGCGCACCGCATCGATATACCGGCACATGTACCGGTCCCTCATCCATCGGCAGATCTCCACCAGATCCTCCGGCAGGGAATATTCACCGGACACTTCCAGTACATCTTTCAGCCGGGGAATGTTCTCCTCATTGGAATCCGACACTTCAAACACATACGCCTTCAATGGCCGGTTGTTTTTCCCGAAGGGCACCGTAACCACACTGCCCGGATGAACCGCCTCCGCACATCGGTATGTATAAAGAAAATCGGTGTAATTGCTGATCTGATCGATGACCACTTTTACGTATTTCACTCGATCAACCTTCTTTCCAGAGAAGGATCTTCCGGACCGGCATCCGGCCGTTCCGAAAAAATACAGCCGCAGTAATTCTGTCTGTAAAGCCCGTATTCTCTGGACAATTCCACCGAGCGGCGGAATCCGTCTTTCTTTTTAAAGCTCTCATCCAGAAAAACCAGTCCGTATTTCTTTTCCAGTTCGTAGCCCACTTCCTGAATCTTCGGCGTGCTTTTGTGCGGACTGACCGACAGCGTGGTAGTAAACAGGGAAAACCCTCTCTTCACGGCTTCCCGGGCCGTCCGTTCCATGCGAAACTCAAAACACTTCGTACAGCGCGCGCCGTTTTCAGGCTCTTCTTCATATCCCTTTACAAAACGCAGGTAGGCTTCCGGATCGTATTCCCCTTCCACCAGCTTCACCTGATGCTCCGGCGGAAGCGTCTCATTATATGCGTCAATAAACTGTTTTTCGGTTTCGAACCGCTTATGATATTCCCCCTCGTTCGTCACATTGGGGTTATAGAAATAAACGGTGATATCGTAATGCTCCGCCAGCCGCTCGATCACGGAAGTACTGCAGGGACCGCAGCAGCTGTGCAGAAAAACAGGCCGCCGTTCCGCAGCGGACCCG
>JAFWDF010000001.1 GCA_017534025.1 Bacillota bacterium | reverse complement strand
TCCATGAGACTACTTGTGTCCATGCGTTGTTTCCTTTCTGCCCCTTTTGCCTTTGCCGCCTTTGACGTTATCGACAGACGTTGCTCCGGCTACGAAGTGGAACGTACTTCAACTGATTGATTGTTCGCCCCTTCGCTCCACCCCCATTACAGGGACTTCTTCACTACTATGGGCTCTGCTGACTTCTCACAGTTCGTTGTTACTACGGCTAATGAGACCGCCTGTGAGACCTCCACGCTTAAGGTGCACGCTCTTTCCCCTCATCTACCTGCCACATTTACTGGTACTTCCAGCAACTTTTGGGCTTCATCTCTTCTATCAGACTTACCCGTATTTCCCAGCCTTATATGTGGTTCCTGTTCGTAAAGCCAAGGGTTTGCCTACAGCTTCCTTCAGATTCCACCTCGCGATGGACACCCTTGCTGTTCAGCTATGTACTTCGTCGTTGCCTACGCGTACTCGGGACTTTCACCCGTTAGAGCGCGCCCATGGCGCGCAAACTGAAAAAAGCCCGGGAAGCATCTGTTTCCAGATGTTTCCCGGGCTTTACGCGCATTCTGTCCGTAAAAACGTCAGATTATTTGCCCATCTGCTTCGCAACTTCTTCTGCGAAGTTTTCTTCTCTCTTTTCGATACCTTCACCGACTTCGTAACGGATCATACCGGCAACTTCGATGTCCTTGCCCAGTTCCTTGGCGGAATTCTGAACATACTTGGCAACCGTGATATCGCCGTCCTTTACGAACGCCTGATCCAGCAGACAGATTTCCTTCAGTTCCTTCTTCAGTCTGCCCTTGATCATCTTTTCAACGATCTCAGCAGGCTTGCCTTCGTTCAGAGCCTGTTCGGTCAGGATCTTGGTTTCGCTGGCGATGAATGCTTCGTCAACATCTGCTTCGCTGACGTACTTCGGATTCATAGCCGCAACCTGCATAGCTACGTCCTTACCTACTGTCTGTACTTCTTCCGCGGATGCGTCTGTCTTCAGGGTAACGATAACCGCAATTGTGCCGCCGCCGTGGATGTAGCCTACATTAACAGTACCCGGTTCCGCAACCTTTTCGAATCTGCGGATATTCATATTTTCACCGATGGTGGAAATCTTGCTGGTCAGAGCATCCTGTACGGTACCTTCTTCGCCGTAGTTCAGAGCCATGAAAGCGTCCATGTCCGCTGCGCCGCCATTGAGAGCCAGGTCAGCCAGTCTCTTTACAAAGCCCTGGAAATCCGGGTTCTTTGCAACAAAGTCTGTTTCCGAGTTAACTTCGATGATCGCTGCTTCTGTAGCGTCTTCATTGAACGCCAGGTCTACCAGACCCATTGCTGCGATTCTGCCAGCCTTCTTGGCTGCCTTGGACAGACCCTTTTCTCTGAGTACGTCAACGGCCTGTTCGATGTTTCCGTCAGTCTCTACCAGCGCCTTTTTGCAGTCCATCATGCCCGCGCCTGTCAGTTCACGGAGTTCCTTTACCAATGCTGCTGTTACTGCCATATCAAACCTCCTGCAGGATTGCCTGTCTTATTCTGCTTCGTTTGCTTCTACTGCTTCTTCGATATCCGCAGCTGCTTCCGCTTCGATCGGTTCAGCGGTTTCTGCTGCTTCTGCCATGGCTTCGCCCTGCTTGCCTTCGATTACGGCGTCCGCAATCTTGGAAGAGATCAGTCTGACTGCTCTGATGGCATCGTCATTGACAGGAATTACGTAATCCACTTCATCCGGATCACAGTTGGTATCTACAATACCGACGATTGGAATTCCCAGAATGCGGGCTTCCTTAACAGCGATCTTTTCCTTCTTAGGGTCTACTACGAAGAGTGCCGCAGGCATGCCCTTCATATCCTTGATGCCGCCCAGGAACTTTTCAAGTCTTTCTTCCAGCGCCTTCAGCTTCAGAACTTCCTTCTTAGGCAGCTGTTCAAAAGTACCGTCTTCTTCCATCGCCTTGATGTCGTTCAGCTTCTTGATTCTAGTGGAGATGGTCTTGTAGTTGGTGAGCATGCCGCCCAGCCATCTTTCATTTACAAAGTACATGCCGCATCTTTCAGCTTCTTCCTGAATCGCCGCGTGCGCCTGCTTCTTTGTACCTACGAACAGAACATTTCCGCCTTCTGCTGCTGTCTTCATAATGAAGTTGTACGCTTCATCCATCTTCTTTACGGTCTTCTGCAGGTCGATGATGTAGATGCCGTTTCTTTCCGTAAAGATATACGGAGCCATCTTAGGGTTCCATCTTCTTGTCTGATGGCCGAAGTGTACGCCTGCTTCAAGCAGCTGTTTCATTGTTACTACTGACATTCTTTCTTCCTCCTGGTTTTAAAATACCTCCGTCCCGTTCATCCTCCGGCGAAACACCGGCTGCGCCGGGCACCATACCAAAGTCTGGGGACGTGTGAAATGAAACACATGCAAAATCCGCATGCGGAGAATATTTTACAACAATTCAAGCCTGCGCACAACGATTTTTTTACCTTTTTTGCAGTAAATACAAAAAATTTCGGCTCCGCTCTTTCATGACCCTGCCGGACGGCACAGACGCCGCGCCGCAGGCTGGTAACGCCGGCTGACCGGAACCGAATCGCCGGTTTCCAGCAGAAACTTCTTTCCGTCAAAAGACCGCGCATGCCGCAAATTGACAAAATAACTGTTGTGACAGCGGAAAAAGGGCAGCGCCTCCTCTTCTTCAAACAGAGACATGTCCATACGGGCCCGGTATTCTCCCCGTTCCGTGATCAGCTGCACGCCGCTCCGGCTGCCGCGGCCGTAAAGAATTTCCCATTCCCGGAGCATTACCGTCCGCCCTCGGTCATCCGCAGAAATACCCCTGCCGGCTTCCATCAGCCGGCATTCCTCCGCCGCTCTCTGAAGCACATCCCGGACATTTTCCCTTTGAAAAGGCTTTTTCAGAACGCCCGCGCACTGCAGGGACGCCAGCTCCGCCGGAAAAAAGCAGGCGGACGTGGCAAAGAGAAGCACCTGCCGGAGACAGTGCCTCCTCATCTTCACCAGTTCCGGCAGAACGCCGTGTTTCTCAAATTGTGCGAAGTGGTACCCGACGATCAGAATATTGTAATAAAAAGGTTTTTCACACAGCGCCCGCCGAAAGTCTTCCCGTGTTTCCACCGTGTCAATGCGCAGCGCCCGGCTGCCGCCGGCGGTCTCCCGCAGGACCCCGTCCGCCAGCAGGCGCAGAGCGGCGGCTTCTCCGGGCGAATCATACAGCAAAATCCGCAAATCCATCATGGTTCCGAATCATTTCCATTAATAAAGCTACTATGAAACAAATGTTTTACAAGTTAACTATATGCATAATAAAAAGCCTCCGGCAGGAAGTCCTGCCGGAGACCCCATTTCAATTATTAATGTACATGAGTCCGCCGATGAGAATCAAACAACTGGTTTTTGTAAGGAAGCATACCAGGCCGGTGCCGGATCCTCCAGGCCATTGAGCCGGAACGCCTCGGCCCTGTCACGGCAGGTTCCGCAGACACCGCACGGGACGTCGCCGCCTTCGTAGCAGCTCCAGGTATACTGGTAAGGCACGCCGAGTTTTATGCCTGTGCGTAAAACATCCGCTTTGGTCATGCCTACAAACGGCGCCCGGATCCGGAGCATGCCGCCGCTGCCCAGACGAATGGCTTCATCCATGGCCGTATTGAATTCCACACTGCAGTCCGGATACGCATTTCCCGCCGCGTCGTCCCCATGGGCTCCGTAGAAAATAACGCCGCAGTCCTTCGAAAGCGCGATGCTGGCTGCCGCGGAAAGAAACAAACCGTTGCGGAACGGCACATACGTACTGACCGGAGCCCCGCCGGTTTCCGCCAGCTGCTGCTCATAGGTTTCCTCCGGAATAGCCTGCTCCGAACCGGTAAGAAGCGCGCTGTCGCTGAACTGAAACAGCGGCGCCAGATCCATCCGGATCAGTTCCACGCCGTAATGCTGCGCGAGCCGGTCGGCTGCCAGAATCTCCTTTTCATGCTTCTGCCCATAAAAAAGAGACAGTGCCGTCACGCCGGCACTGCCATATTCCTTCACCGCCATGGCCAGACAGGTTGCACTGTCCATGCCGCCGCTCAGCAGTACCAGCGCTCTGTTTTTCACTGATTCTGCCATATTGTCATTCCTCTCAGATTACCGGAGGCATTTCCGCCTTCTTCTTTGCTTCCATCTCGGCGGCTTCTTCTACACTGACATAGCCGTACTTTCTCAGTCCGGCAATATATTTTTCCTTTTCTTCTTCCGTCATGGAAGGAGAAATGTTGTCAACGTACTTGCATCCGTCTTCTTCTCTGAGCTCTACAAAAGGCTCGCCGGTATTTTCATCCACTCTGAATTCATAGGTTTTGATGAACGCCGGCTCATTCTTATTTGCTGCCATGCCTGTGCCCTCTTTCCCTGTAATACGGAACCGGATCTGCCGCGCGGCAGCGGTTCGCGCCCCAATATATATAGAAACTATTATGAATAAACAAAAATGGTACGCCCGGTGCGATTCGAACGCATGGCCTTCGGAGTCGGAGTCCGACGCTCTATCCAGCTGAGCTACGGGCGCACATATGCACACAAGATTGTAACAGAAATGATCTGCAAATGCAAACATTTATTTATGAAAAATCCCGGCGCTTCAGAAGACTCCCGGTTACCTGTAACGGATCAGCGTGATGCGGATCCGGCCTTTGGCCGTCCTGCCGTCTGCTGATTTCAGAACCGTTTTGCCCTTATGCCGCAGGACCAGTTTATCGCCCGGTTCCAGCAGGCGGTCCGGTTTGGATGCCTCCATGCCGTTCACGAACACAAGCCCGGCGCGGACCGCCTCCGCCGCCCCGGAACGGGACAGTCCGAAGGCTGCCGACAATATGCTGTCCGTCCGCAGGGAGGATACGCTGGCAAAACGCTCTTCCCGCTGCTGCTCCGGAACGGCCAGCCCGCTAATGGAGATCTCCCGTACGGAAAGGTTCGCCCGCCCGGCTTTCGCCATGTGCGTCAGGATGTATTCCGCAATTTCCCGCAGCACGATGACGTCCGCGCCATCTTTCCGCACCAGAATGTCACCGGTCATTTCCCGCCGGATTCCCAGTCCCATCAGGGCACCGAGATAGTCTCTGTGCGTCAGAACCGGAGACCCCTTCCGCAGCTCCATTCGTATGACCGTCAGCGGATCGGACTCCGGATCCGCCGCAAAAAAAGCAGCCGCCGGCCCGTCCTCCGCATATTCCGGCAGAAATACCGCAATTACGCGCTCCGCCTCTTCGTATCCGCCATAAAAATCGTACCGCAGCCCGGCACGGAAACGGACCGTCTGTTCTGCCAGACTCCGTTCACGCAGATCCAGAAAGTGCGTATGCGTCATCATATAGCGTTCCTCACACTGCCGGATCCGGTCTTCAATCTGTGACAGCAATATTTTATCTTCTTTATTATTATTCATAACTGTGACTTTACATTCTGCTCCGTTTACCCGCCTGTGAATATTTGGTATAATGCGTGATAAGTAAAAATATGCGGTTCTGTGCCGGACGGCCCGGAGAGCCGCGGGACAGACCGCCCGCATGGACGGACTGTTTTATATTATTGTAGTATGAATCATTAATATTATAAAGGAGAATACCATGAAAATCGCCATTCTGGGAACCGGATCCATAGGTTCTCTGTTCGCTGCCTGCCTCGCGCAGGATCCTGCCAACGAGATCCTCTGCATAGTCGCCACGGAAGCGCACCGGGACCGCATCAACCGGGACGGCATCACCATCTCGGAAGCCGACGGTACGGAAATCCGGGCGGAGCATCTGCGGGCGCTGACCGGAACGGAGGGAGAATCGCCGGCTGATCTGGTGATCGTCACGGTCAAGAGTTATTCCACCCGGCAGGCGGTCCACGGGCATCCGGAACTGTTCGGGCCGGACACCCTGGTCCTTACCGTACAGAACGGATACGGCAACCACGACGATATCCGCGGCGCTGTCCCGGACGACCACATTTTCCTGGGCACAACCTCCCACGGCATGAACATTGACGCCGACGGCATCATCCATCACGCCGGCAGCGGCCCGACCTACCTGGGTCCGCTGGTACCGGAGGCCGAAGGCGCGGCGGAAAACGCAGCCGCCATCTGCGAAGTGCTGCAGCAGGCAGGATTTGAAACCTTCGTCAGCGAAGACATTAACGACGCCATCTACAGGAAACTGCTGATCAACATTGCCATCAATCCGCTCTCCGCACTGAATGACACGACCAACGAATACGTCCTGCGTGATGCGGCAGTGTACCACAACGCCCGTATGCTGGTGCGGGAAGCCATTCAGATCCTGGATATGGCCGGGTACCATTATGATTTTGACGAGATGTGGGAAGTCATCGCCGGCGTTGCGGAACGAACCGGCAAAAACGTCTGCTCCATGCTGGCAGACGTGCGGAACGGACGCCCTACCGAAATCCGGCGCATCAACGGCGCCATTGTGGAAATGGCCGGCGAGATGCATGTAGACGCCCCGCAGAACCGCGATATCGTCCACCAGATCGAGCTGCAGTTCGGCGCGGAATAGGCGGATCAGACCCGCCGGACCGGACGGCTTTCCCGGAGCATGGCGAATGAAGCGTTAATATAAGTAAATACAAAAAGAAACAGGTGTCTCCAAGAGCTCACCTGTTTTTTTATTCAAAAAATATGAAACGGGGATTGGGGCCATCTGCACAGCCGTAACCAGGAACTACATCCCCATTGCTTTCAGCACTTCATCCCACATGCAATATCTGCAGGAACCCGGACACTGTCTCGGATCATGATAAGGATTGTAATAATTCGGGCATACGTTATTGGATTCCTTAGGTAAATAAGGAAACTGCGAAAATTTCTTATCTAACAGAATTCTTTCTTCCGGCGTAAGATCATGCAATGTATAGCTCATGCCTTCCTCCTTTGCGTAACCCTATTATATGCCCTGCCTTTCCGTTAAGTCAATACCGAAAAATGCCGAAACCCGTTGAAATTTCAATTGTTGTACATATTATTTTTGTGCAGAGAAAAGCTGCCGCGGAGTGCGGCAGCCGGGTGCATAGCACAATATGTATAGACGGTACGTTCGTTATTAATATTCGTAATAATCGAATGGAACATCCACCATCTGCGTTTCCGGATCGTAATCGAAGAATCCGACGAGGTGATCATCGTCTCCATCCACGAATTTGTAGCCTTTTTCCAGAACAAATTTCACCGGGATCGCAATCTCATAGGCGTCCAGGTCATTTTCACGGATCGCTTCTTCCAGATAATTCTGCGGAATAATCATGATCACATGGCCTTCTCTGGCAAAGCAGAAGCGGAACTTTTCCAGCTCCTCCGGCATTTCGCCGGGATACGGCACATCCAGCGTCACACCCTGCAGGTCGTACACACTGCGTCTGATCTTGATCGTATCCTTCAGTGTTTCATAATCATATGGCAGCTTATCCATTCTTGTTTCCTGGTCCATGTCAATTCTCCTTATTATAATGAAAATGCCGGCTATTGCCGATTTTAATAATACAGTTTATGTTAATGCTTTTGCTTCGCATTTTGTTATTATACACCACATCCCGCAAAATAACTATCCGGCGGCGCTAAAACAAAGATAATTGTTCCGTATACTGAATTTCGCTGCCGGCAGGCCGGCCGGCGGAAGCCTTCCATCGGCATAACTCTTCCCGGCTGCGGATCACTGCGGCATGATACTGCTCCTTCATATAGCGGTTGCCTTCCGCCGGTTCCGATCCGTCTCCCGGATATACGCAGGCCAGCGGTCTGCCAAGCGCCGCGCCCGTTTTTACAGTCTGCATGGTGCCGATGTGAATTCCG
>JAFWDF010000101.1 GCA_017534025.1 Bacillota bacterium | reverse complement strand
TTCTACTTTTCATTATATGGCGGAACTGGCCCGGCAGAAGGGCTTTCCGGTGCATGTGGTGAACGGGGTGCCGTCTTTCTGCGCGGCGGCCTCCAGCCTGGGCATCGATCTGTGTGAAGGAGATGAAGAACTGCATATCCTTACGGGGCAGAGCGATATTGAAAAGGCACTGGAGCTTCCGGGCACCAAAGTGATTATGAAATGCGGAAAGAACACGGCGGCCATCCGGGCGAAGCTGATGGAGATGGAGCAGGCCGGCCGGATCCGGGTGTATGCCGCGGCGGACTGCGGCATGCCCGGCGAGCGGCGGTATTTCAGCGCTGCGGAGATTCCGGAGGAAGCGTACTATATGACTACGATTATCGTAAAAGGAAAGGAGACGGGACATGATTGTTGAAACGGAAAGATTGATTCTCCGGCCGTTCAGGGAAAGTGATGCGGCGGACGTATTCGAGTATCTGGCGCAGCCGGCGGTAACCTGCTTTGAATGCATGAAGCTGGATTCGCCGGAAGCGGCGAGGGAAGAAATGATCCGGCGCGCCGGCGATGCGGAGTATTATTTCGCCATGGAACTGAAGGAGACCGGGAAGGTTATCGGTGAAATATTCGGCTTTCCGGAGTCCGGAGACCCGCATGGAAATGCCGATGCACCGGCAGATACATTCAGCCCGTGCGGGATGCTGAATGAAGCGTACCAGAGCAAAGGGTACGCATTTGAAGCAACCAGGGCTTTCTATGATTATCTGTTCCGCGAGAAAGGCGCGCGCCGGATTTATACCTATGTGGAGGATTATAATGTGTCGAGCCAGCGTCTCTGTGAGAAGATGGGAATGCGCAGGGAAGGGCTGTTCATGGAATTCATTTCCTTTGTGAATAATCCGGACGGAACGCCGAAATATGAGAACACCATGCAGTATGCCATTCTGAAGAAGGAATGGGAAGAAAGGGAACTTTCGGCTGCCGGTATCTGAATGAGGATCGATTATGACAAAATATAACATTTCGGGTCATGCCGTTCCTGCCGGCAGAATTTGCCTGCTCGTGCTCCTGCTTCTGCTGCTGTCCGCTCCTGCGGGACATGCGGCGGAGATTACCGCGCGCGGAACCTGCGGGCCGTCCGCGTCCTGGACCCTGACGAAAGACGGTGTCCTGACGGTGAGCGGCACAGGGGAAATGGAGGATTTTAATGCGGAACGGGACGGCAATACTTACACCTGGGCAGGTGCTGACAAATATCCTCCGTGGCATGACTATCTGGCCGACATCCGGAAGGTGGTTGTCAGACAGGGGATTACCAAAGTTTCCCACGGGTCCTTCACATTCTGTAATAATCTGCAGGAAGTGCAGCTGCCGGAAGGTCTGACGATGCTCAGCTCATCCGCGTTTGCATGGTGCGAACAGCTGGAAAGCGTGCAGTTGCCGTCCTCGCTGAAAACCATCGGTTTCCATGTTTTTGAAAGATGCAGCGCCCTGAAAACCATTACGATTCCGGCGGGTGTGGAATCCATTTACGGCAATCCTTTTCCATACTGCATATCGCTGCAGAGTATCACGGTGGAGCCATCTAACGGGAAGTATTGTTCCGTGGACGGGGTGCTTTATACAAAAGACCTGGCGTCGTTATATGCGTATCCGGGCGGCAAATCCGGCGCTTTTACGATTCCGTCGTATGTGCAGAAGATTGAGCAGGCGACTGCCTTCATCGGCTGCGCCGGACTGACAAAGCTGACGGTGCCGGCCACCTTGGAAGCGGACGGGGACTACGGATATCTCATCTGCCGGGGCTGCACCGGGCTGAAGGAAGTAGTTCTGCCGGAGAATCTGGCAACAATCGGGCCGAGTATGTTTTCCGGCTGTACCTCACTGGAGAAGGTGAATATTCCGCGGAACACCGTTACAATAGGTTGTCAGGCATTCATGGACTGCTCCGCGCTGAAGACATTAACCCTGCCGGAAGGGCTGGAGCGGATCGAAGACTGGGCGTTTGTTGATTGCGTGTCCCTGCGGCACATGAATCTTCCGTCCACACTCGTTTCATTGGGAAATCTGGCTTTCGACGGGTGCCGGAGCTGGGAGGACCGCGTGGTGGTGCCGGCGGGGATCAAAGAGCTGCCGGAATGGACGTTTGCGGATTGTTCTTCTCTGCCGGAAATAAGGCTGCCGGAGGGACTGACCGGGATCGGGAAAACCGTTTTCTGGGGGTGTCATTCCCTTGCCGTGATCAATATTCCGGATACCGTGCAGTCGATCGGGGAAAATGCCTTCTATGAATGCAAATCTCTGACGGCTGTATTTATCCCTTCCGGGGTGCAGAAAATAGAGGACTGGACGTTTGGAAACTGTTCCCGGCTGCGGGTGCTGGGGATACCGGCCAGCGTAAAGAGCGTCGGCGATTACGCGACGGGCGGCTGCCGGGATATGGATAACATTTATTATGGCGGGACCCGCAGCAGCTGGGCAGAGATGAAGATCGACACCAGGAATTGCCTGTATGAGGAGTATGTCCATTACGGAAGTGATCTGAAAGCCATAGCGGCAAAGTATACGCCGGCAGGCGGATTCGGTGACGTTTATGTCAAGGATTATTACGCGGATCCGGTGTGCTGGGCGGTGGCACAGGGTGTGACAAACGGCACATCGGCGGGGCTGTTTTCGCCGGATGAAGACTGTACCCGGGGGCAGATCGTGACTTTTCTGTGGCGGAGCAGAGGCTGTCCGGAACCGGCCGGTTTGAAGAATCCGTTCCGGGATGTGAAGGCCGGCAGTTATTATTACAAAGCAGTATTGTGGGCCGTGGAGAATGACATTACCAGCGGAACCGGTCCGGATACTTTCAGCCCGGAGGAAAGCTGTACCCGCGGGCAGGTGTCAGCTTTTCTTTACCGCGCAGCAGGATTGCCGGCGGTCAGCGGAAAAAATCCGTTCCGGGATGTGAAAGCGGGCAGTTATTATTACAAAGCGGTGCTGTGGGCCGTTTCGAAGGGAATTACAAAAGGCACTTCGGAGAATTCGTTTTCGCCGGATGACCGGTGTACCCGCGGACAGATCGTGACCTTCCTGTACAGAGCAGAAAAGCAGAGCGGTAAATAATCAAAGTGTAATAAAACACCTATTGGCATAACAAGTATCGCATGATACAATAATCATGGAGAAAGGTGCGCTGCATCGGCTCGCCGTTCGACATTGACATGGTAAGAACGTGTAAATTTACACTTTATTTTAATAAGCAAGGAGGCAGTTATGAAAGACGTTGTAATTGTAAGTGCGGCCAGAACGCCTATCGGACGCTTCGGAAAGTCTCTTGGGACGGTTCCGGCAGTGAAGCTGGGGGAAACAGCCATCAAAGAAGCTGTTAAGCGTGCCGGGATTGATGCCGCTTCCATTGACGAAGTTATCTACGGATGTGTGCTGCAGGCCAATCAGGGGCAGAGCGTTGCCCGGCTGGCAGCCATGGGTGCGGGCATTCCAAAGGAAGTGCCTGCCTTTACAGTGAACAAGATGTGCGGATCGGGTCTGCGGTCCATCAGCCTGGCGGCACAGATCATTAAGGCCGGCGACGCGGACATTATCGTAGCCGGCGGCACGGAAAGCATGAGTATGGCACCGTATCTGCTCCCGAAGGGCAGATGGGGCATGCGCATGGGTACGGCTGGAGCCATCGAAGACCATATGCTGCGGGACGGTCTGACGGACACCTTCAGCGGTCTGCACATGGGTATTACGGCAGAAAATGTCGCCGAGCAGTGGGGCCTGACCGGAGAAGAGCTGGATGACTTCTCGTTCCAGTCCCAGCAGAAATGCCAGGCAGCGATGGATGCCGGCAAGTTCAAAGATGAAATCGTTCCGGTGGAGGTGCCGCAGTGGGACGGTTCAAAGGTGGTAGTAGACACGGACGAACATCCGATCCGGGATATTGCGCGCGAAGCATTCAGTGCGGCGAAGCCTGCATTCAAGAAGGACGGGCTGGTTACGGCGCTGAGCGCGTCCGGTATTAATGACGGTGCGGCAGCGGTGGTCGTTATGTCTGCAGAGAAAGCGGCAGAGCTGGGCATCAAGCCGCTGGCGAAGATTGTTTCCTATGCCAGCGCAGGCGTGGATCCGTCCATCATGGGTATCGGACCGGTTCCTGCAACGAAGAAGGCTCTGGAAAAGGCCGGCATGACGATCGACGATATGGATCTGGTAGAGGCTAACGAGGCCTTTGCGGCACAGTCGGTGGCAGTAGGCAAGGAGCTGGGCTTTGATCCGGCGAAGTTGAATGTAAATGGCGGCGCCATTGCGCTGGGACATCCGATCGGCGCATCCGGATGCCGTATCCTCGTTTCTCTGCTCTATGAAATGGAGCGCCGGGATTCGAAATACGGTCTGGCGACGCTGTGCATCGGCGGCGGTATGGGTACCGCAATGATCGTGGAAAAACTGTAAACTCCGCGGTGTTGGAGTGTAATTAATCGGTGAATTCCAGGGAGAATGGCCGGGCCGCCCTAATGGCCGCTGGGCGGTCCGGCAGCCGAAATCCGATACAAAAATCCGATTCCAAAAGGAACCGGATTTTCAGTCTTGAATAGTATAATGAGTGAACAGCGCCCGGCGCAGCAAGTCAGCTGCGCCCGGCGCTGTTTTATGTTTGCGCGCCCGGCGGGCGGAGGGAATACCCTTTCAAGGGGAATCGCCTGCATGGCGGCGCCGGCCGGGTTTATAAAAGAACGGGGATATAGAATCCGGATAATTAATTCCGGGCGCAATTATTAGGTTTAGTTATTGATAATATAGTTTATCAGTGGTAAAGTTAATAGTAGAAGTAAATGCTTTAATTTCATAAGATCAAATGCGAGTTGTATAATCATATGATAAAAATGATCGTGTTATTATTGTTAACATAAAAATGATATAATTCGCATGGAAGTGTTTTGGGAGGTTTATGATGAAGTCGAAGCTTTGGAGAGCAGGAGCATTAGTATTATCATTATCCATGATTTTCAGCTTTGCCGGATGCGGCAATACGGCAGGCAGCGCCGGTTCCGCCGGCGGGGAAGCGGAGACTGCCGGCAGTGCGGAGGAGACCGCTTTACCGGATCTGACAGGCAAGTCGCTGATGGTATACTGCGGGGCGGGGATGAAGGATCCGTTCACGCAGATTGCACAGACTTTTAAAGAAGAAACCGGCGCGGAAGTGGAACTGAGCTTTGGCAATGCGGCGCAGATTATCAGCCAGATTACTACTTCGAATCAGGGCGACCTGTTTATCGCCGGTGCGGAGACGGAATTGAAATCGCTGCGCGAACAGAATTATGTTACGGACGCGGCGGATCTTGTGAAACACATTCCGGTGGTAGCTGTTGCGGAAGGCAACCCGAAAGGAATCGCTTCTCTGGCGGATCTGGGAAGGGATGACGTCACACTGGTTCTGGGCGATGCCGAAAGCACACCGATCGGTAAGATCGCGGACGCGGTGCTGAAAGACAACAATCTGGCGGAATCAGCGAATATCCTCGCGAGAACGGCTACCGCACCGGAAATGATTACCGCGCTGCAGACCGGAGAAGCCGATGCAGCGATCGTATGGAAAGAAAATGCATCCGGCAAGGAAAAGCTTGAAATACTGGATCTGAAAGAAATGAATGCCTATATTAAGACCATTCCGGCTGCCAGTCTTTCCTGCACGGATCCGGAGCATGCGGAAGCATTGGCCGCTTTTCGGGACTTCCTGGGATCGGAAGAAGCGCAGAATATTTGGAAGAGCTTCGGATATGAAATTGCCGGCTGACAGAGAGACCGTCGCCGGGGCAGGCTGCCCGTATGGATATGAAAAAGAGAGGACGCCGTACAGGCGCATTTGAGGTGGTCACGGTAACCGCGGCAACCGTGACGGTACTGTTTATTTTTCTGGCTATGGCAGGGATCGTGATCAAGGGGATTCCGAGTTTGCCGGAGATTCGTGACAGCGAGGAGGTTCGCTTTGCCATGAAGCTGAGTCTTTGGACCTCACTGGTGTCTACGATGATCTGCCTGCTGCTCGGAGTTCCCACAGCCTATGCAGTGACCAGGCCATCGTTCCGGCTGCGGAGGCTGTATGAGGTGATTGTGGAGATCCCGCTCTCCGTTCCCAACATTATGCTAGGGCTGAGCCTGATGATTCTGTTTGCTTCCGCGCCGGGGAAATTTCTGAGCGCGCACGGATTCCGGGTGATTTTCCATGTGAATGGGATTGTTACCGCACATCTGTTTGTCAATCTGTCTTTTGTGATTCATATGATCAAAACAACCTTTATGGATATGGATCCGCATCTGGAGCTGGTGGCAGGCAGCCTTGGAGCACCGCCGTGGAAGCGGTTCTGCCTTGTGACGCTGCCGCTGGCGCGCAATGCAATAATCGGCGCCGGCATTCTGGCCTGGTCCCGTGCACTGGGGGAATTTGGCGCCACGCTGATGCTGGTTGGCGCTACCCGCATGAAGACCGAAACCCTTCCGACCAGTATTTTTCTTAATATGTCCACCGGAGATACCGGGGAGGCATTGGCCTGTGCTGTGATTTTGCTGGCCATCTCCGGTGTGTCGCAGCTGGCGGCGGGCCTGCTGACCCGAAGCAATGCAGGCAGGGGCACCGGCGTGCATATCTGACGTCCGGATTCAAAAAGGAGCAGGAGTATGATTTCTGTACAGCAGTATTCTGTAACATTGGGGGATTTCCAACTGAAGGATATCAGTCTGGACATAGGCGACCGTGAAATATTTGCGTTGATCGGCCGGACCGGATCCGGCAAATCCGTTCTGCTGGAGTCTCTGGCGGGCTTTTATAATACCTATGGCGGCAATGTTCTGTACAATGGTATTTCCGTGTCCGGGATCCCGCTGGAACAGCGCCGGATTGGATATGTTTACCAGAACTATTGTCTGTTTCCGCATATGAATGTGCTTGATAATGTGGAATTTGGCCTGCGGATGCACAAAGTGCCGAAAAAACAGCGCCGGGAAACGGCGCTGAATATGCTGCAATCATTAGGTATCGAACATCTGGCGGACAGGAGGCCGGATACACTGAGCGGAGGCGAACAGCAGCGGTGTGCGCTGGCGAGAGCGCTGGTGCTGGAACCGGAAATCCTGTTCATGGATGAACCGTTTTCCGCACTGGATCCGAATACCAGAAAGGATATGTACCGGCTGATCCGCAGCATTCATGAAAACTATGCCTGTACAATTGTATTTGTCACGCATGATTTCCGGGAAGCTGCGGAACTGGCAGACCGGGTCGGCATCATTATTCATGGCAGCCTGAAAGAAATCTGCCCGGCGGACCAGTTGTTCCTGCCTCATGAAGATGAAGAGGTGAATGCCTTTGTGCACGGCCGAAGTCCGGAACCGCCGGCCGCTATGACAGCGTGATCAGAGTATGTCCCCTGCCGGG
This sequence comes from Bacillota bacterium, assembly GCA_017534025.1. Lineage (GTDB taxonomy): Bacteria > Bacillota > Clostridia > Peptostreptococcales > Anaerovoracaceae > RUG708. The sequence continues at coordinate 793 of JAFWDF010000101.1, read as the reverse complement.
GCCTCTTTTGCAGCTGCAGGCTGGGGAATGTTTACATTCCTTCAAAACATTCCCGGTGAAGGCCGAGGATGGATGCGGCGCCTGCCGCTGTGGTGCCGAAGAAAATGACCTCTTTGTCAAGTCCCATGTAGTCAATGATAGAAGCGTTGGCAAGGGTGCTGCCGGTGCAGAGGATCAGATCGGCCCATTCCTTTACGGAAGCCATGTCATCGATACCGTGTTCGATGATAATGCCGAAGCGCTCTTTGCCGACATTGGCAGGATTCAGGTCCAGCGCGCGTACGGTGAAACGGCTGCACAGTTCGGACAAAAGGGCCGGCTGGTAGCCGACAACGCCGATTTTCGGATTTCCGTATTCCTTTGCAATGTAGTCGCCGTACTTTACGGCGCAGCGTTCCGGCCCGTCATTTTTACAGTGAATGGTACATTCACAGCGGCCCAGTTTTTTCATCACGGCATTCATCGCGGCGATAAAGAGCGCCCGCGCCTGGTCGTCGTTCTCCAGGTCCGCGTTCAGAATTTCATCCAGCGTGCCGGCATAGGACGCCGGCGCGGAGGTGAAGGCCTGGCCGACCGCCCCGTCAAATACCGCCTGGAGCATGATCTCTTTGCCGTCCAGGATCGGGTAATCCTTTCGTGCTGTGATACCGATGGCTTCCTCCGGTGTCAGACCGGCGGACAGAATCCGGATCTCCGAAGTCTCCAGTCCGTTCTCAGCAACCATTTTTTTCAGTTCTTCCGCCAGCGTGGAAAACAGCATTTCTTTTGTCATCATTCTCTCCATTAATATCCA
>JAFWDF010000100.1 GCA_017534025.1 Bacillota bacterium | reverse complement strand
TTCGCACCGCGATCAGGATTATTTCCAACCGACATATAGAACACTGGAACTTCCGGGTCAGGATTCTGCCGCAGAATTCGCTGGAACGGTACAAGTGGTTTGCAGAGCAGCACGGAACGCTGATCGGACGCATCAGCAACAAGTACATTGCGTCATTCCTTTCCATGACGCCTTCCACCCTGAGCCGGGTGCAGAAACGATTCAGGGAAATGCAGAACAGTTGAAAATAAGAGCCGGAATTAAATCCGGTTCTTTTTTATTTTTTGCATCTTTGTACCAGTCCGTACGGCTTGACTTATCGGCCTCAGAGGGCTACAGTTTTTGCGGAACAACAATTATAATATCGCAGCTGACGGGGGTATCGGCTGCGGAAATAGAAAGAGGTTTAGTAATGAATAATAAAATGATCAGAATTCTAAGGATTGCGGGAATGGCCGCAGGGGTTCTTACTGTGATTGCAGGCATTGCCGTTATGGCCGCTTATAAAGGGCTGACGCCGATGACGTCGGTCAGCGGCGGGGATTATTATTCCTATCTTTATCAGGCGGTTTCCTACGGCGCGTATAATATGCTGATGCTGGAAAAAACAGCCAGCCTCGGATTCGGGTTTCTTCTGATTTCCCTGGGACTGGCTGAGATCTGTTATTTTGGCATAAAGTTTTTCGGTGAAGAAAAACAGCCGTCAGAAGCAAAGCATCCGGAATGGATTTCTCCGGATACGCCGGCCCTGCAGGAACCGGCGCACGAAGCGAAGAGCCTGCCGGAGGCAGATGCTCCGCCACAGGCAGCGGATTCATCAGAAAAGCATGCCGGCGCGGCGCAGACGGTCACGGACCGCGCTTCCGATCAGCGCAGCGGCGATGATTTTGATGAGATCACCGGGGATAAAAGGGATCACGCCGGCCCAGAGGGCGGCCGTGAAAGTCATGCCGGCCTGGCGGGCGAGCCAGGTGGTGCCGAACAGGTAGAGGATCACGGTACCCAGAATCATGCCGGTGATGCAGACGGCTGTGCGGATCGCGAAGCGGTCGAAACGGTCGGCCAGTTCGACTGAGAGTCCTGCGGTCAGGCTCAGGAACAGGTATCCGATCAGATAGCCGCCGGTCGGCCCGAGCAGTTTGCCGGGACCGCCGGAAAAAGCGGAAAAAACCGGCAGCCCGGCCAGACCGAGCAGCAGATAGATCAGGCAGGCCATGGTACCCCGCTTCCAGCCGGCCAGCATGACCGCAAAAAGAATGGCCAGGTTCGCGAAAGAAATGGGTACCGGTGAAAACGGCAGCGGAACGGACAGCGGCCCGAGCACGCAGATCAGCGCAGCCAGGAGAGCCGTAACCGTCAGGGGACGGAGATCCGTTCTGGATTCGGAAGATGGGGGTGTTTTCATAGGATACCTCCTTGTTGAATGCAATAGTTTTATCCAAATAGTAATCTCTGCACAGTTAATTGTCAACTAAAATATCGATAAAGGTTAACGAAAAAGTGAAAAGGGAAAGGATTTGTACATTCTGAAAGGAGGGACAGGTTATGATGGGAGCGATTATCGGCGATATCGTCGGTTCGGTCTATGAGTTCGACAACATTAAAACCGTTGATTTTCCACTGTTTTCGGAACAGAGCAGACCGACGGACGATTCCGTGATGTCCGTGGCGGTGGCGGCTGCTTTGCTGAAGGAAGGCCGTGAGGATGACAGCCGGCTTGCCGCGTCTGCGGTCGCCTGCATGCAGGAGATCGGGTGGCATTATCCGGACTGCGGATACGGAAATCATTTTATTCACTGGATTTTTTCGGATGATCCGCAGCCGTATTACAGTTATGGAAATGGTTCCGCCATGCGGGTCAGCGCCTGCGGATGGGCGGCGGATTCACTGGAAGAATGCCTCCGTCTGGCACGGATTGTGACTGCGGTGTCCCATGATCATCCGGAGGGTATCCGGGGTGCGCTGGCGGTGACGGAAGCCGTCTGGATGGCACGCAATGGCTGTTCGAAGGACGAAATCCGGAAAATGATCGAACAGAAATATTATGCGCTGGACTTTACTCTGGACGATATCCGGCCGGATTATGATTTTGATGTAACCTGCCAGGGTTCCGTGCCGCAGGCAGTGGAAGCGTTTCTGGAATCGGAAGGATTTGAGGATGCGATCCGCCTGGCCGTTTCCATCGGGGGGGACAGCGATACCATTGCGGCGATTACCGGCAGCATAGCGGAAGCCTTTTACGGCATTCCGGAAGAACTCCGGGAACAGGCATTGCTGCGGATGGATGACCGCCTCCGGAGCATTATCATGAAATTTGAAGAAATATATCCTGTTTCGTATGCATAATATTTCTAATTCAATTTTTCGTGTGGTATAATAAATACATCGTAACGGGAGTGCCGGCGTGGAACGTGCATCCGGCACCATTACGAATCGTTTGCACAGAAGCTGCCTCCGGCAGCGTAACCCTTCCGGCAGAACGGAAAGAAAGGAAGCAAAATGGGTATTATTTCTAGATTCAAGCAGATTATGGCGGCAAATTTCAATGCATTACTGGACAAGGCGGAAGATCCGGAAAAAATGATCGACCAGTATCTCCGGGAACTGAACGAGGATTTTGCCCAGCTGAAGAGTGAAACCGCTTCTATTATGGCGGACGAGAAAGCTGCGAAGAGAAAGCTGGATGAATGTGACGCGGAAATCATTCGTATGGATGAGTATGCGAAAAAGGCTGTTTCGGCCGGCAATGACGGCGATGCCAAATCGTTCCTGCGGAAGGGCAATGACCTCCGTGCGCAGAGAGAAGTACTGGCTCTGAATTATGTACAGTGCGCGGATGCGGCGACCAAGATGCGCCAGATGCATGACAAACTGGCTTCCGACATCGACAGCCTGAATACCAGAAAGGCAACTCTGAAGGCGAAGCTGAAGCTGGCCGAAGCGCAGAACAAACTGAACCAGCTTGGTTCCAGCGCCGTGGACGCGGGGGCTACGATGACTGCGTTTGAAGAACTGGAAGCAAAAGTGGACAAGCTGGTGGACAAGGCTGAAGCCATGAGCGAACTGAACCAGGCGGAAGCAGGCAAGACCGTGGAAACGCTGGCGCAGGAATATGATCTGAAAGTCAAGGACGAGGATCTGGATGCCCAGCTGGCGGCGCTGAAAGTATCCATGGGCGTGACGGTAGAATAATATCGCTGCAGCAGAGTGTGAAGCGGAAGAACGGAAAGGAGACAGCGTATGGGCTTTTTTTCCAGACAGTTTCAGAGCGTGATCGAATGGGCCGACGAGCAGGACGGAGTCCTGATGTGGAAATGGCAGGACAACGAGATCAAAAAGAATTCCCGGCTGGTCATACGGCCCGGCCAGGAAGCCGTCTTTCTTTACAATGGAAATATTGAAGGCATTTTCACGGAGGAAGGTACCAGCTATATCAAGTCCGACATCGTTCCGTTCCTGACCACACTCCGCAATTTCAAATTTGGTTTTCGCACACCGATGCGGGCGGAGGTGCTCTTCCTTAACACGTCAGAGCAGACGGTTAAGTGGGGCACCAGAAACCCGGTCAATATTCCGGCGCCGGGACTGCCGGGAGGTATTCCTGTCCGGGCGTTCGGAACATTCGTATGCAGGATCGCGGATTCGGATCTTTTTATCGCGAAGGTTGCCGGCGTGAAGCAGGTGTATACGGTGGAAAACGTCAAGGACCGCATCATGTCTGTCCTGGATCAGCTTCTCATGTCACACATTTCCCGGGAGGGAAAGGACATGTTCAACCTGCAGGCTGACGCGGCCGTCATCGCGAAGGGAATCCTGGCGGATCTGGATATGGATCTGCGGAAAATCGGCCTTGTGGCAACCGATTTCCGGATAGACAGTTTTTCCTATCCGGAATCCATTCGGGAGATGCAGGAACAGGCGGCCGGGCAGACCATTACCGGGCAGGGCTCCGGTGCCATTCCGTCTGCCGGTGACGCTCCGAAGTTCTGCCCGAAATGCGGGAAACCGACGGGCGGAACGAAATTCTGCGAGAACTGCGGTTTCCAATTGCAATAGCGGGAGGCGCGCATGCATTATAAATGCAATAACTGCGGCGGCAGCATGGTGTATTCTCCGGCGGAGGACGTGCTGTACTGTCCGCACTGTGAGGGCAGAAACTGCGGAGTGCTCGTCAGCCAGAAGGATATGGACGTTTGTCCTGTCTGCGGGGCTCCCGTGGAAGCCGGGGATTTCGGTTCTGCAATGCAGTGCGGGAACTGCGGAACATATCTGATCCTGGAAAACCGGGTGGAAGACAGCTATCGTCCGCAGAAAATAATCCCTTTTAAAATCACAAAAGAACAGGCGGTGGAAAGCATCCGGAAGGAATTCGGCGGCAGGCCGTTCATTCCGCGGCCTTTTACGGATCATAAGGCGCTGATGGGGATCGAAGGCGTGTATGTCCCTTACTGGCTGCATGATTACAATTCCGTGGAACGCTTTACCGGCACCGGGCAGAGGGTACGCATGTGGACCCACGGGGATATGCAGTTCCGGGAGACATCCTATTTCGAGGTCATCCGTGAAATAGGGGTGGATTTTGATAATGTTCCGGCGGATGCTTCCGACCGCATGGATGACGATCTGATGGATATGATCGAACCGTACAATTATGATCAGATGACGGATTTTTCGCCGGAGTTCATGGCCGGATTCAACGGAGAAATATACAATCGTCCTTCGCAGGAGTATGTAATCCGCAGCCGGACCAAGGCAGATAAGGCGATCCGGAAGATTACGGACGATACGATCCACGGCTATGCGGTGGTGACGCCCACGTCCCAGAATATTGATGCCCGGAAGGTAAAAGAGCAGTATGTTCTTTTGCCGGTGTATAAATACACGTATCGCTTTGGCGGAAAAAACTATGACATCTTTGTTAACGGGCAGACCGGCAAGATTGCTGGAGAAGCGCCAACCTCCGTTGGCCTGGCGGCGAAATACACCATTGCCACCTTCGGACTCGGTTTTCTGTTCCTGATGTTCGCCGGCAGCATTGCGGCCATGCTGTAAACGGGAGGTGACCGGTATGAATTACAGAAAACTGCTCACCGCTCTGGCCGTACTGACATTGATCCTGCTGATCGTATGGCTCGCGCTGACTATCTCGACCGGCCGGCTGAATTTTTCGGATGAGGCCGAAGAACCGGACGCGGGCAGGACCAATACACAGTGCACCACGGAAGAACGGGTCTTTGATTATGCAGATGTTCTGTCGGACCAGGAAGAAGAAGATCTGCGCGAACTCATTGCAAAGCATGAACAAAAGACGAAGTGCGATATTGTGCTGGTGACGCTGAATGAATCTCTGCAGAATTACCAGCCGGCCGGCAGTTATTATGTGCCGATGGAAACGCCGGAAAACTGGATCCGCGCGTACGCCGATGATTTCTGGGATACGCATTATTTCGGCTATAACACCGGCTTAGAAGGAGACGGGGTGCTTCTGGCGGATGACTGGTACCGGGAACCGTATGACGGGAAGATGCACACATGGCTGTCGACAAGCGGTTCCGCGTATGCCCGGCTGGGAGACTATGAAATCGACCGGATTCTGGACGAAGTATATGAAGATATCGAAACCGATCCGTTCCGGGCGTATTCGTCCTATGTCACTTATTTCAGCAAAATCATGACCTCCGGCAGCGTATCTTCCGGACCGGTCATCGTGATCGACTGGTATACTGTCCTGTTCCCGCTGATTCTGGCACTGGCTGTGTTTGCTTATTTCTGGAGATCCAGGAAAGGCAGAATCACAGTGGATGAGAACACCTACATTAACCGCACTGCTGAGGGGCGCGGTATTCAGGTGCTGCAGAGCCACGACCGCTTCCTCCATAAGCATGTAACCCGGCAGCGGATTGTCCGGAGTGAAGGCGGCGGCGGTGGAGGCGGCTTCGGCGGAGGCCATATTTCCTCGGGCGGCATGTCCCACGGGGGAGGAGGTCATTCCCGCTGAGCAGCGGCTTTTTGGCAATTGCCAAAAAGAGCTTTGTATGATAATATTGTTAAAGATATTACAAACATGAAACCGTATTATCACGGCCTGTGCTTTTGCCGGGTCGTGACTTTTTGTAAAAAGGAAATATGTGATGGCAACTATAAAAACTCTGAAATGCGGACTTCGTATGGTACTGGATGAAATCCCGTCTGTTCAGTCGGTGGCTGCGGGGATCTGGGTCCGGGCTGGCTGTGTCAATGAGGAGGAAAGGCTTTCCGGAATTTCGCATTTTATCGAGCACATGATGTTCAAGGGAACCGCCAGGAGAACCGCTCGTCAGATCGCGGCGGATACGGATGCTCTGGGAGCCCAGATGAACGCATTTACATCAAAAGAGTATACATGCTACTATGTACGATCCCTGTCTGCCAGTCTGGATAAAGTCTGTGAAATCCTGCTGGATATGTTGACGAATTCCCTCTTCGATCCGGAGGAGATGGAACGCGAAAAGAAAGTCGTCATGGAAGAGATGAAGATGGTACAGGATACACCGGAAGATCTGGTGCATGATCTGCTGTATGAAGAACTGTTCAAAGGAGAACCGCTTCATAATTCCATCCTGGGGACTCCGGAAAGCCTGGGTCCGATCACGCATGACGACATTGTGTCGTATATCGGCAGGGAATATACTCTGGACAATATTGTCGTATCTGTATCGGGCAATTTTGATGCGGAACAGGTCTGCGGCATGTTTGAAGAGAAACTGTCTGTTTTTTCGGGCAGCAAACCGGCGGCGCCGGACGTGGCAGTGCCATATGTGCCTTCCTGTGTTACCAGAGTCAAGGATATTGAACAGTCCCATCTGGTGATCGGCACCAGAACCTTTGAATTTGCGCACCCGGATGCTTATGCACTGACTCTGCTCAGCAACATTCTTGGCGGGACGATGAGTTCCCGGCTGTTTCAGACGATCCGGGAAGAAAAGGGCCTGGCTTATACCGTCTATTCCTCGATCGCATCCCATGATACGAGGGGCCTGTTCTCCATCAGCGCAGGCATTGCGCATGAAAAAGTCGAGGATACGGTTCAGGCGATCCGGGAAGAGCTGGAAAAACTGGCTGCGGACGGAATCACGGAGCGGGAACTGCAGACCTCAAAGGAACAGGTGAAGGGCAGCCTGATTTTCGGACTGGAAAATACCAGCAGCCGGATGGTTTCCAACGGCAAGCGGGCTCTGCTCAGAAACCGGGTCCGTTCCCAGGAAGAAGCTCTTCGTGCAGTGGATGCCGTAACGATGGATGATGTCACCCGGATGATCCGGATGGTATCGGATCTTTCCACTTATTCCGGTGCGCTGGTGGGAAGAAGAGATCTGGATTTGCAGACATTGCTGGGGCGCTAGGAACATCTGGATTAATCCCGGCAGAATGCCGGGCTGCGTGAGAAAAAGCAGCAGGGAGGAACGTATATGGATGAGCAGTTCAAGCAGTCGATTACGCCGACGGCCGTGCCGGATCATCATTATGATGCCGGTCTGGGAGAGCCGGAAGACGTACAGCGCATGCTGATGATGTATACCGGTGTGATCCGGGAAGTCAAGACCAAGCTGGAAGTGCTGAATGATGAATTAAATATTAAAAACCAGAGAAATCCCATCGAATTTATCGAAACCAGGGTGAAGACGCCGCACAGCATTGCGGCGAAACTGAAACGGCGGAATCTGCCGGTCACGATCGAATCTGCACAGGATAATCTGAATGACATAGCCGGTATCCGGGTGATCTGTTCTTTCGTGGATGATATTTACGATGTGACGGAGATGCTGGTCAAGCAGGACGATGTCCGGCTTCTGGAAGTAAAGGACTACATCAAAAATCCAAAGCCGAACGGGTACCGCAGCCTGCACATTATCGTGGAAATACCGGTGTTCTTTTCGGATCATAAAAGATTTCTGCGGGCGGAAGTGCAGGTCAGAACCATTGCCATGGACTTCTGGGCGAGTCTGGAGCACGATCTTCGCTACAAGCGGGAACTCCCGAGTGCGGATGTGATTCAGAAAGAGCTGAAGAGCTGTGCCGATACCATTGCCGATACGGATCTTCGCATGATGGATCTCCGGGACCGGATCGAATCGATGGATCAGGAACAGGAGCAGGATCAGGAGCGGCCGAAAGGAATCCGGGATGTCTGGCACTCTTAAAAAAACCAATGCCATGCGGCAGCTGGATACACTGGGAATTCAGTATGACAGTGTGCAGCATGAGATCCGGGATGCCTTTACCAGCGGATCGGAGATGGCGAGGATGTTCGGGCAGGATCCGGAGCAGGTGTTTAAAACACTGGTTACGGAAGACGGCAAAGGCGGGTATTATGTCTGTGTGATTCCGGTCGATGAGGAACTGGATCTTAAGAAAGCGGCCAGGCAGTTCGGGGTAAAGAAACTCGATATGCTGCCCATGAAAAAGCTTCTTCCTCTCACAGGATATGTACATGGCGGCTGTTCTCCGGTGGGCATGAAAAAACTGTTTCCGACTGCAGTGGATGAAACCGCCCAGCTGTTTGACCGGATTTATGTCAGCGGCGGCCGGGTAGGCCTGCAGCTCTGCCTTTCTCCGGAGGACCTGAATCGCGTTGCGGAGGCCTTTTTCGGAGATCTGACAGTGTAGGAAGAATTGCAGAAATCCTTGAATACCATATGGTTTTGTGATAAACTATTTGGGCATAATGCCGGCGTGATGGAATTGGCAGACGTG
>JAFWDF010000099.1 GCA_017534025.1 Bacillota bacterium | reverse complement strand
TATGTGCGCATGGCTTTGATTGTAAAGCTTCTCGGACTGGAGGTATAAAGGCATGGTAGTAGTAGACAGCATTAAAAAAGGCATTGTAATCGACCATATTACCGCCGGACGGGGCATGAAGCTGCTGGAATATCTGGATGTGGACACAGCACATGATACGGTGGCCATTATCGCCAACGCAGTCAGCCACAAACTGGGAAAGAAAGACATTATCAAAATTGAGAATAAAGTAAATGTGGACATGGATGTCATCGGGCTGATCGAACCCCATGCCACAGTGAATGTTATTGAAGATCATGTCATTGTAAGAAAAGTAAAGCCGACCCTTCCTTCGCGGGTGGAAAATGTTATCCGCTGCCGGAATCCGCGCTGCGTGACGGCTACGGAGAGAGGCATTGTGCATACTTTTGTGCTGACCGATGAGGAAAACCAGGAATACAGATGTATTTTCTGCGATGAGATCGTTTCGATGAAAGCGGAGTAGAATGTTATGAAAATACTCATCACGGGCGGCCGGGTAGTGGATCCGTCCAGAAATGTGGACCGCATGGCGGATATTATTGTGGCGGACGGAAAGATTGCGGGGATGGAGGAGACCGGCTGTGTGTCCATCCGGGGCTTCGACCGCATTGTGGATGCGTCGGGCTGCCTGGTGGTGCCCGGTCTGATCGATATGCATGTGCATTTCCGTGAACCGGGGCAGGAGTATAAAGAAACCATTGCCAGCGGCTGCGCTGCGGCGGCAGCGGGTGGATTCACCACGGTCTGCTGTATGCCGAATACGCAGCCGGTACTGGATTCACCGGAAAGTATGCAGTTTATTCACCGGAAAGCGGCGGAGGCCAACGGTGTCCGGGTGCTGCCGGCGGCGGCTGTGACAGAAGGGCAGCTGGGCCTGCGGCTCAATGATTTCCGTGCCCTGAAGAAAGCGGGGGCGGCGGCGTTCAGCGAGGACGGCCGTTCGGTGGACGATCCGGCGGTCATGCGGGAAGCCTTCCGTCTGGCGGCGGAGATCGGCATGCCGATCCTGGATCATACGGAGCAGTCGGAATTGAAGGACGGCGGCTGTATGCGCCGGGGATCATTTTCGTCCAGAACCGGACTGCCGGGGATTCCTCCGGAAGCGGAGCCGATGATCGCGATCCGGGATATTCTGCTGGCCAGGGAAACCGGGGCGAAGCTGCATCTGCAGCACATCAGCTCCAAACTGAGCCTGGACCTGATCCGTCTGGCAAAGCAGGAATGGAAAATGAATATCACGGCGGAAACCGCGCCGCACTATTTTACGCTTATTGATGAAAATGTCATTGTCGGCGGCGGCCGGAGAGATATCTATCATCGTTCGGTTTCTCCGAAGGGCGTTACGGTGGATTCCCACCGCAAGATGAATCCGCCGCTGGGCACGCACAATGACCGGGATGCCGTGATCCGGGCGATGCTGGACGGCACGCTGGATGTCATTGCCACGGACCATGCGCCGCACAGCCCGCAGGAAAAAGCGCTTCCGTTTGCAGCGGCTCCGTTCGGGGTCATCGGGCTGGAGACCAGTTTTGCGGTGAGCTATACGGAAATGGTAGAAAAACACGGTATGGAACCGATGCAGCTGATCCGGATGATGAGCACGAAGCCGGCGGAAATTCTGAACTGCGGCGGCGGCACGCTGGAAGGCGGCAGCCGGGCGGACCTGGCCGTCATTGATGTGACCAGGGAATTTGAAATCCCGGACAGGGGGTTCGCTTCCAAGGCGGAAAACACGCCGTTCGCAGGCATGAAAGTGAAGGGCGATGTGCGGATGACCATGGCGGGCGGCCGGATTATTTTTGAGAAGTAGAATTGTTATAAAATTATGATTGACAGATTAATAGAGAATATTCAGAAAAAGAACAATCCTTCCGTTGTCGGGCTGGATCCGACGATTGCCATGATGCCGGAAGGCCTGAAAAAAAAGTACTTTGAGGAATACGGCGAAACGGCGGAGGGCATTGCCGCGATGTTTGAAGAATTTAACCGGAACATCATCGATGCGGTGGCCGACATTGTGCCTGCCGTGAAACCGCAGATCGCCATGTATGAAAAGTTTGGCGAGAGCGGCATCCGGGCGTATAACCGGACCTGCCGGTACGCGGCGGAAAAAGGCCTGACAGTGATCGGCGATATCAAGCGGGGCGATATTTCATCCACTGCGGCCGCTTATGCAGCGCACCTGGACGGTGCGGAGACCGGGAGCCGGAGAGAAGCGACCTGGTGGGAAGATTCCGTAACCGTCAATCCGTATCTGGGGACAGACGGGATCAAACCGTTTACCGATGCCTGCGCAGCCGCCGGCAAGGGAATTTTTGTACTTGTGCGCACCAGCAATCCGAGCAGCAGCGAGATTCAGATGCTGGAGCTGGCGGACGGCCGCAAGGTGTATGAAGCCGTGGGCGAGCTTACGGCGGAATGGGGCAGCAGCCTGATCGGAAAGTTCGGATACAGTGAAGTGGGGGCCGTCGTCGGTGCAACACACAAAGAAGAAGGCGAACGTCTGAGGGCCGCCCTGCCGCATACTTTTTTCCTGGTACCGGGCTACGGCGCCCAGGGCGGGACGGCGGAAGATGTGGCCGGCTTCTTTGACGCACGCGGATTGGGAGCCATCATCAGTTCCTCCAGAGGTATTACGGCGGCTTACCGGAAAATGGAAGGCTGCGGAGAAGAAAACTATGCGGACGCGGCAGCTGCCGCCGCAGCAGAAATGCGGGACACGCTGCGCGCCGCTCTGGCGAGGAGAACAGAGTGAAACAGACGATTATAACAGCGGACGTGCTGGACAATACGGAGATCGCGCCGGGAATCTTCCGGATGGGAATTCATTATCCCGAAGCGGCGGACCGGGTCCGGCCGGGCCAGTTTTTCAATATCTATCCGGACGCGGACCGTCTGATTCTGCCGCGGCCCTTCGGCGTGCACGCAGCGGACCGGCGGGAACAGGTGATTTACCTGATTTATGAGGTGACCGGAGAAGGAACCCGGGAAATGGCAGAGAAAAGTAAAGGCGCGAAAGTCCGGGTATCCGGACCGCTGGGGAACGGCTTTGATCTGCAGGAAGCCCGGGAGGGCGCTGCGCGGGAAAACCGGCAGGCTCCGGTACAGACGGTTCTGATCGGCGGAGGCGTGGGCACTTCGGTGCTGCAGCTGCTGGCAGAGGAATTGCTCGCCGCCGGCACGGAAGTAACGGCGGTCCTGGGGTTCCGCAAGCATCCTTTTGGGGCGGAAGAACTCCGGAAGACCGGTGCACGGGTACTGGTTTCGACAGACCTGCCGCAGGAAGGCGTTTATCACGGAAATGTCTGCGGCTGCATGGAACACTATGGCGTGACCGGCGACCTGTATTTTGCCTGCGGGCCGCGGCCGATGCTGAAGGCAGTGGACGAGTATGTCCGGACGCACGGCGATGACCGGGCACTGCAGGTTTCCCTCGAAAGCCGGATGGCCTGCGGATACGGCGTCTGCCTGGGGTGCAGCACCCCGATGCTGGAAGAACAGGAAAACGGACAGGAAATGATTGTACGAAAAAGGGTTTGCAAGGATGGCCCTGTTTTCCGGGGAGATGAGGTGGTCTGGTGATGGCGAAGCTGGATAAAAAAGCGGTGGAACTGGGCATCGATCTCCGTGTCGATGTGGCAGGCGTGTCCTTCAGCAATCCGGTCATGACGGCATCCGGAACGTTTTCCCCGCAGGACAGCAGTGCGTACTACGATCTGTCCGAACTGGGGGCAGCCGTGACCAAGGGTGTGTCTGCCGAACCGTGGAGCGGCAACGATCTGCCTCGCATTGCGGAAACGTACGGCGGTATGCTGAATTCCATCGGCCTGGAAAATAAGGGCGCAGCGGCATATATACGCGATACGCTGCCGTTCCTTTCCCGGTACGATACAAAAATCATTTGCAATCTGGCCGGCCACAGCGTGGAAGAATATGTCAGAGTAGCGGAAATGCTGCGCGATTGTCCGGAAATTGATCTGTTCGAATTGAATATTTCCTGCCCGAATGTCAGTGAGGGCGGGATGCTTTTCGGCACAGATCCGGCGATGGCAGAGGCGGTGACATCCGCTGTCCGGAAGGTGGTCGACCGTCCGCTCATCGTTAAGCTGACACCGAATGTAACCGATATTACAGTGATCGCGAAAGCGGCGGAACACGCCGGCGCGGACGCGGTATCACTCATTAACACCCTTATGGGGATGCGGATTGATCTGAAAACCAGAAGCGCTGTGCTTTCCAGAAAAACCGGCGGATTTTCCGGCCCGGCCATTAAGCCGGTAGCACTCCGGATGGTCTGGGAGACGGCCCGTGCCGTGCAGATTCCCGTAATCGGAATCGGCGGCATTACGAAAGGAACCGATGTCGTGGAATTTCTGGCTGCCGGCGCCTCTGCCGTGGAAGTGGGAACTGCGGCTCTGATGGATCCGGCTGCCGTGGTGCGCATTAAATCCGAGCTGATCGAGTATATGGCGGAAAACGGCTTCCGTTCCATTGCGGAATTGAAGCAGGCTTTTTCTGTCTGAGGAATCAATATGGGATATAAAGAAGAATTTATCAGGTTTATGGTGCAGTCCGGCGTGCTGACGTTCGGGGATTTTGTCACCAAGAGCGGCAGAAATACGCCGTATTTCATTAATACAGGGAATTACCGCACCGGCGAACAGGCGGCCCGGCTGGGCGAGTATTATGCGGCCTGCCTGCTGGAACATATGGACAACGGGGATATTTCCCCGGATCTGCAGGTGCTGTTCGGACCGGCGTATAAGGGCATCCCGCTGGCGGTCGCCACTTCTGTTGCGCTTTTTACAAAGCACGGGAAAAACGTCGGGTATTGTTTTAACCGCAAGGAAAAGAAAGACCACGGCGAAGGCGGCAATATGGTGGGGCATGTGCTGCAGGACGGGGACCGCGTGGTCATTACCGAAGATGTAATCACCGCCGGCACCGCGGTGCGTGAAACCCTTCCGCTGCTGCAGGCAGCCGCGGATGTCCGGGTGGAAGCGCTGCTGGTTTCCGTGGACCGCATGGAACGGGGCACCGGAGAAAAAACCGCTATTCAGGAATTGTATGAAGAGTATGGCATCCGCACTTTCCCGATCGTAACGGTGAAGGAAGTGATCGAGACCCTGCACAATGTTCCGGTAGACGGAAAGATCGTCATTGACGATGCGGTGCGGGCAGCGATGGAAGCCTATATGGAAAAGTACTGCGTGTACTGATCATGTTATTGGGAGCAGAGGAGTCGGAAACATGGCGTTTTTGCCTGTGACAGCAGAAGAAATGAAACAGCGCGGCTGGGACCGGCCGGACTTTGTGTTGGTCACCGGGGACGCTTATGTGGATCATCCGTCTTTCGGAACGGCGATCATCGGCCGGCTCCTGGAACGGTACGGATATAAAGTGGCCATACTGCCGCAGCCGGACTGGCGTTCAGACCGGGACTTCCGGCGCTTTGGCCGTCCGCGGCTGGGCTTTCTGGTCAATTCGGGAAATGTGGACTCCATGGTCAACCATTATTCCGTATTCAGGCACCGCCGCCGTACAGATTCTTATTCACCGGGCGGAAAGGCCGGGCGTAGGCCGGACCGGGCAGTCATCGTGTACTGCAACCGGATCCGGGAAGCCTTCGGGCGGGATGTTCCGGTGATCATCGGCGGCATTGAAGCCAGCCTCCGGCGGCTGGGCCATTACGATTACTGGGATGACCGGGTGCGCAATTCCATTCTGCTGGACGCGCAGGCGGATCTGCTGATCTACGGAATGGGGGAGCATCCTGTGACGGAGATTGCGGAAGCGCTGGAAGCGGGCCTGGCCGTCCGGGACATAACGTGGATCCGGGGCACTGTTTATAAGGATGATTCCGGGCAGTTCCGGGAAGCGGCTGCCGGGGATGAGAACCTGGTATTCCTTCCGGATTTTCAGGAGATTAAATCGTCAAAGACCGCCTATGCGGAGAGCTTCCGCATCCAGTACCGGAATACGGATCCGGTGACGGCGTGCCGTCTGGCGGAATATTACGGCAAAGGCGTGTACGTGGTGCAGAATCCGCCGGCGGAGCCGCTGACGGAAACAGAACTGGATGATGTTTACGAGCTGCCTTACGAGCGGACCTGGCATCCGGTATACGACGCAGAAGGAGGGGTTCCCGCCATCCGGGAGGTGCAGTTCAGCCTGACCTCCGTACGGGGGTGTTTCGGGGGCTGCAGTTTCTGTGCGCTGACGTTTCATCAGGGGCGCCGGGTGCAGGCAAGAAGCCGGGAATCTCTGGTCCGGGAAGCGAAGCTGCTGATTGCGGATCCGGATTTCAAAGGCTACATTCACGATGTGGGCGGACCGACGGCGAATTTCCGCCGGCCGGCCTGCAAAAAACAGATCGAACACGGCGTCTGCCGGAACCGGGACTGCCTGTATCCGTCTCCGTGCCGGAATCTGGATGCGGACCATACGGAATATATTGAATTGCTGCGGACCCTGCGTGCGCTTCCGGGAGTGAAAAAAGTGTTCATCCGTTCCGGAATCCGTTATGATTATCTTCTGGCGGACCGCAGCAGAGCCTTTTTGCGGGAACTCTGCCGGTACCACATCAGCGGAGAACTGAAGGTGGCTCCGGAGCATATTTCGGATCCGGTCCTGCGGCGCATGCATAAACCGCCCCGCAGGGTGTTTGAACAGTTCTGGGATCTGTTTCAGCGCGAAAATGAACGGATCGGGCAGAAACAGTATCTGATACCGTATTTCATTTCCTCCCACCCGGGGTCTACGCTGCAGGACGCGGTGGAACTGGCTGTCTTTCTGAAACAGCACGGATTTGTTCCCGACCAGGTACAGGATTTCTATCCGACACCGGCCACTCTGTCGACCTGTATGTATTATACGGGACTTGACCCGCTGACCGGGGAAGAGGTGTATATCCCGAAGGACCCGGAAGAAAAACAGATGCAGCGGGCGCTGCTGCATTTCAATAAACCGGAAAATGCGGATCTGGTGCGGAAGGCACTCCGGAAAGCCGGCCGGGAAGACCTCATCGGGTTCGGACCCGGTGCACTGGTTCCTCCGGAACACGGAGCGGCGCAGAACCGGCGCAGAGCTTCCACCGGAAGAACGGCGGGGCGTTCGTCCCGCGGAGGCAGGCCGGGGGCATCCAAAGCATCCGGAAAGAGAAAAAAGGATCGTTCATGAATGTGTTAATGGAACTGCCGGGCATTTTTCAGGAAGCATCTGAAAAGTACCGGACTCTCCTGACTGTAAACAGCCCGGCGGAAAAGGCGGCATCGGTCCGCCGGAACGGTGTCCGTTTTGTAAACGGGGATCTTCCGGCGCCTGAATACGAAAATGAACTGGTTTTCGGGGACAATCTCGATGTGCTGGTAAACGGCCTGCGCAGCGGAGCACTGCGAAGCTGCATCGATCTGATTTATTGCGATCCGCCTTTCTTTACCAGAGGCGAGCAGGCGGCCTGCCTGGCGGTGCATTCGCGGCGGTTTCCGGAGATAAAGGAGCTGCGGGTGGCCGCGTACAATGACAGCAGCCGCACGGGATTCCGGGAATATCTCACGGATATGACACTGCGCCTGATGCTTATGCGGGATGCTCTGTCGGAGACCGGCAGCATTCTGATTCATCTGGACAGCCGCGCCGTGCACAGCGTCAAGCTCCTGATGGACGCTGTTTTCGGCGAAGATCATTTTATTAATGAAATCATCTGGACGTATAAATCCGGCGGGGCTTCCGGCCGGTATCTGGCGCGGAAACATGACAATATTCTTTTCTACTCGAAAAGTGAGCATTATAAATTTCATGTGATCCGGGAAAAATCCTACAACCGCGGTCTGAAACCCTACCGGTTCCGGGGTGTGGAGGAGTTTCAGGATGACATCGGATGGTATACTATGGTCCGTCAGAAAGACGTCTGGCAGGTGGATATGGTGGGCCGGAGCTCCCGCGAACGGCTGCAGTATGCGACGCAGAAACCGGAAGCCCTGCTGGACCGGATCATTACCATGACCACGGATGAGGGTGACCTGTGCGCAGATTTTTACTGCGGATCCGGCACACTGGCGGCCAGCGCGCTGCGCCTTGGCCGGCATTTCCTGTGCGTGGATCAGACCCGGCTGGCGGTTTCCAATGCGATGAAGCGGCCTCTGCGGGACGGGCATGCATTTTTGCTCCGGCAGGGTGCTGCACAGGATGATGTTAATGAAGATCCGGTTGTGAATGGTTTTCTGGACGGTGCACTGACCGCCCGGCGAAAGGGTGGACACATTTTTCTCCGGCCTTCGGCAGAACCGGCCGGAGAGAAGCAGGCAGAAGGCGCCGGAACCACCCGGATTGCCGCAAAGGCCTCTGACCGGCTCGCTATTCTTCGGGCAGAGGATCCGGAAGCGCTGATTGATTACTGGTGCATCGGATCACTGGAGGAGAATGGTGTATTCCGGTGCGGGCGGATGATCCGCCGGCATGGGAAAGAACAGATTATTTCTGCGGAAGCGGAGCCGGAAGACACGCATGTATGGGTCGCAGATCTCTGCGGCGGTATGACTGTAATAAAGATTGAGAACGAAGAATGAGCAGAATTGCATTACCGGAACATGTGGAAATAATACTGGAAAAGCTGAACCGCCGCGGGTTTGAAGCCTATGCTGTAGGCGGTGCGGTCCGGGACAGTCTGGAAGGCGGGCAGCCGGATGACTGGGATCTGTGTACTGCGGCGACGCCGGAGGAAATGATGGATGTTTTTCAGGACATGCGCACGATTCCGACGGGTATTCAGCACGGCACGCTGACGGTGGTATCCGGCGGCAGGCCGGTCGAAGTGACGACTTTCCGTACAGACGGCGATTACAGCGACGGCCGCCATCCGGACGAGGTATTTTTTGTCCGGAATATCCGGGAGGATCTGGCCAGGCGGGATTTTACCGTGAATGCCATGGCTTACTCCCCGTCCGCCGGGCTGCTGGATCTGTTCGGCGGAACAGAGGATCTGAAAGAGGGTGTGATCCGCTGTGTCGGTGATCCGGTACAGCGTTTTTCGGAAGACGGACTGCGGATCATGCGCGCCCTTCGCTTCCTGTCTGTTAAAGGATACAGTGCGGATCCGGACACGGCAGCGGCCATTCATCAATGCCGCGGGATGCTGCGGGAAATAGCGCCTGAGCGGATTCGAGCGGAGCTGATGAAATTCCTTGCCGGACAGCAGGCTGCAAAATATCTGGATGAATACAGAGATGTGTTCGCCGTTATTATTCCGGAACTGGAACCAATGTTTGATTTCGCCCAGCACAGTCCGTATCATAACCGGGATGTGTGGCATCATACGCTGGCAGCGCTGGATTATATCGAGCCGGATCCGGAGCTTCGCTTTACCATGCTGGTACATGATATTGCCAAGCCGGTGCTGGCCTGGTTTGATGAAACGGGCAGGGGACATTTCCGGGGACATCCCGGGAAGAGTGCGGAAATTGCGGCGAAGATCATGGCCGGCCTGCGTTTTCCGAAAGCTTCGATGAACCGGATCATTACTCTGGTGCGGTACCATGATACCCGGTTTGAACCGGACCGGATGCTGGTCCGGAAACTGCTGCGGGATTTCGGAGAGACCGTGCTGCGGGATCTGATGAAAGTTCAGCGGGCGGATGCCGCAGGAAAATACGAACGATTTCTTCCTCGAACGGAAGCGCGCATACAGGGTGTGCTGTCCTTAATGGAAGCGATTCTCCGGGACGGCGATTGTTATTCGCTGAAGATGCTGGCGGTTAATGGCAATGACCTCCGGGAGGCAGGCATCCGGGACGGCGTAACAATTGGGGAAGAACTGCAGAAGCTTCTGGAAGATGTGATAGAAGAGCGTCTGCCGAATGAACGGGATGCCCTTCTGGAAGCGGCAAAGGAACGAAACTGTGAATAATAATACATGCCTGATCATCGCGGGCGCGCCGGAATGCCGGATCCCGGAAAACCGGGCCGGAGCGGATTTTATCATAGCCTGCGATTACGGTCTGCATCATGCCTTGACATTCGGAATCTCGCCGCATCTGATTATCGGCGATTTTGATTCCTACCGGGGGACTTTGCCCAAAGGGATCCCCGTGCGGCGTCATCCGCCTGAAAAGGATGACACGGATACCATGCTGGCAGTGAAAGAAGCGCTGGAGCGCGGTTACCGGCGCATTGTCATCGCCGGCGGCCTGGGCGGCCGGATCGATCACCAGCTGGCCAACCTGTCTGCTGCGGCTTTTGCGGCGGAGCGGGGCGCCCATTGTGTTCTGGTCGACGATCAGCAGCAGATCTTTGCGCTGCGGAACGGATCCTGCCGTATTTCCGCGGGGCAGTGGACCAACCTGTCCGTCTTCGCCTTTTCCGACCGTGCGGAAGGGGTAACATTAAAAGGGGTAAAATATCCTCTGTCCGATGATGTGCTGACGAATTCTTTTCCGTTGGGTGTCAGCAACAGCTTCGCGGCAGATACCGCGGAAATTTCAGTCCGGCAGGGAATATTGCTAATTGTACTCAGTTAAAGGAATTACCAGATGATTGATTTTCATTCCCATGTACTGCATCATATCGACGACGGCTCGCATAATGTTGATGAATCCATTACCATGCTGAAAATGAGCTATGCGCAGGGAATTGACACCATGGTGTTTACCCCGCATTTCCGCTTCGGGGAATATTCCATTAAGGAATGGCTCCGGCTGCGGCAGGAAAAGGTGGACCAGATCCGGGAGGCCCTCACGGAAGAGGATAAGAAAATGATTCCGCGGGCTGTTCTCAGCGCGGAAATCGAATTCCACAAGGATATGAACCACTGGGATTATCTGGGCGAATTCCGCATTCAGGGAACAAATTACATTATGACGGAAATGCCGTTTATGCCTTGGACAAAACAAAATATGGAAGTTGTGGAAGATATCCTGTACAATACTCCGTATATTCCGATCATTCCGCATATTGACCGGTATTTCCATACATTTACAGAACAGAAATATATTGATCGTTTTTACAGAATCCCCGTGATGGTACAGATGAACGCGATTTACATTAATGGTGTTCATAATGTTCCGTTCTTCAAACCGCTCTTTGACGCACGGAAAATCCAGCTTCTGGGATCCGACTGCCATAGTATGGAATGGCGCCAGCCGGATCTGGGACAGGCGATTGACAGGCTCCGGGAAGTCTGCGGCCAGGAGATCCTGGATGAGATCGATGCCCGGGGACGGGAGATGCTGAAAGACGCAATTTATATAGAATGGTAGAATCTGCCGGCTGTGCAGGCCGGAAGAGGAGTTAGAAACAAATGGCAAAGAATAAGAAAACGGCGTCCAAAGGAAAAGGGGCGCTGAATAGTGGAAAGAAAAGAGGGGTACTGACTGTCGTCTGCGTAATACTGGCTGCGCTGTTTCTGATCTGGACCGTGGCCGGTTCCTTCATGTTTATCTACGCGGAAACGGCGTCTCTGCAGGAGGAGGGAACGGATTCCATGCGGGGCGTCTGGGTGGCCACAACTTATAATATCGACTATCCTGACAAACCGACACAAAATCCGGAGAAGCTGAAGGCTGACATCGACCGAATTGTGGAAAACTGTGTCCGGATGGGTATGAATGCAGTCTTTTTCCAGGCGCGATCCAATGCGGACGCCTGCTATGCGTCATCCATTTTCCCGTGGAGCAAGGACATCACCGGACGGCAGGGGCTGGCGCCGGACGACGGGTTTGACCCGATGGCCTATTTCATTGAAGCTGCACACGGAGCCGGGCTGGAGTTCCACGCCTGGGTGAATCCGTACCGCATTACCAACGGCGGGCAGTCCCAGTGGGATTCCATGTACAGCGGTCATCCGGCCAAAAATGGATACAGTCAGTATGTGATTAAATATAAGGATAATTATTATTTCGATCCGTCTTCCCCGGAAGTGCAGCAGCTGATTGTGGACGGGGTGATGGAAATACTGGAAAACTACGATGTGGACGGGATTCACATGGATGATTATTTCTATCCCGGCAGATCTTTTGACGATGTTGCTTCCTATAATGCTTCCGGAACGGATCTGTCCCGGGATGCGTGGCGCCGGGAAAACGTGAATCAGTTGATCCGGACCCTGGATCAGAAAATCCATGCCTTCGATCCGTACTGTGAGTTCGGCATCAGCCCTTCCGGCATCTGGGCTAACCGGAGCACGGATCCGCGCGGTTCAGCCACGAAAGGGTACCAGCATTACATTGACTGTTCCTCGGATACCTATACCTGGATCAAAGAGGGCTGGATCGATTATGTCGTCCCGCAGATTTACTGGCCGATCGGGTATTCCATCGCGGATTATGAAATCCTCGCAAACTGGTGGAATGATGTATGCGAAGGTACGGACGTGGATCTGTATATCGGCATGGCCGATTACCGCTGCACGGAATCAAAAACGCTGTTCAATCAGGATGAATTGTTCAATCAGCTGTCCCTGAACCGGGAATTGCCGAATGTCGGCGGGGAACTGCATTTTAATTATAAAGAAATGCTGGAGGCCGGTCTGGACGAGTTTTACGAGGAAGTCTATCTGCCGGACCGGTATTTTTCGTCCCATGCATATTTTAAGGATGTGGCAGGGCACTGGGCCGAGACAGCGGTTCTTCAGCTGTATGAACAGGGAATAGTGAATGGAATGGATTACCGCCGCTTCGGGCCGGATCTGAATACGACCCGGGCACAGTTTGTGAAAATGCTCGCCGGTATGGCCGGCGTGATTGTCGCGGATGGCCCGGTGGAAACCGGCTTTTCGGATGTACCGGCGGATTCGTGGTATGCACCGTATGTAAAATGGGCGGCGGACAGTGATATTGTCCGCGGTTACGGCGACGAGGAGAACCGCTTCGGCCCGGAGGATTATATCACCAGAGAGCAGATGGCCGTGCTGATGGTGCGGTACTTCGGCAGCAGCGGCATCACACCGGCGTTCCAGCGGGAGATGATTTCCTTCGCGGACACGAATCATGTCAGCGAATGGGCGGAAGAATCGGTCGTGTTTGCCGTGCGCAGCGGGCTTTTTTCCGGGGTGGAAATCAGTGATGAATACGGCCGGACGGCGTCCTATTTCCTGCCGTTCGACTTTGCGACCCGTGCGCAGATCGCGACGGTGATATGCAATGCAGAAAAGGAATTATATTAATAAAGGAGGCACGGCATGCAGCCAATAACCGTTATGGCGGTCATAGGGATCGCACTGGGAATTATTCTGATTCTCTTTTCCATTCTCTGCAGAAAAAAACTGCCGGGCTGGGGAATGCTTCTGTTTCCGCTGATCGGGGTAATGATCATGATTTCCGGGCTGCTTATGTATTTGGGCGCGTCCGCATTATCCTGACGGCAAAAGAGGAGGAAGTATATGCTTTTTAAAAATATTACCATTCTGGATGAACAGTTTCAGACCCGCGAAAACATGTATGTCGGGGTAAAAGGGGACCGGATTGCCTATATCGGAAACCGTATGCCGGAAGAAGATTTCGGCGAAGAGTACGACGGTACCGGCCGCCTTCTGATGACGGCGTTCTATAATGCGCATGCTCACAGCCCGATGATGATGATGCGGGGCTATGGCGAAAATCTGGCTCTTTCAGACTGGCTGAATACCAGGATTTTTCCGTTTGAAGATAAGCTGACCGGTGAGGCGGTTTATTATTCCACGCTGCTGGCCATGGCGGAATCGGCCCGCTTCGGCATCGTTTCCACCAGCGATATGTATTACTTTTGCGAGGATATGGCCCGTGCCGTGGAAGCAAGCGGCGCCAAGGCGAATATTTCCCGCAGCATTACCAGCTTTGCGGAGGGCTCGGTCAAAGAGAATGACAGCTATAAGGAAGCCGTGGAGCTGGTCAGAAATTATCACGGAGCCGCGGACGGGCGGATACTGATCGATGCCAGTATTCATGCCGAGTATACCAATACACCGGTGAGCGTGTGGGAAGTGGCGGAGTACGCGGCCGAGTACGGCATTAATATGCACATTCACATTTCTGAAACGCAGAGTGAGCACGAAGAATGCAAGATGCGCCATGAAGGCAGGACGCCGGTCCGCTATCTGGATGATCTGGGCGTATTCGGTACCCGGACAACCGCGGCGCACTGTGTGTGGGTGGAAGACGAAGATATAGATATTCTGGCGGAGCGCGGCGTCACGGTGGCCAGCTGTCCGGTCAGCAATCTGAAGCTGGCCAGCGGCGTGTGCAATGTGCCGAAGCTGCTTTCCAGAGGTGTGAATGTAGCCATCGGCACGGACAGTGTAGCCAGCAACAACAGCCTGAATTTCATAGAGGAAATGAAGTTTTTTGCGCTGGTCAACAAGGGCCAGCAGCATGACCCGACTCTGATTACGCCGGCGGAGACGCTCCGGGCGGCGACGCAGGCGGGCGCTTTCGCGCAGGGACGTGCGGACTGCGGTGTGCTGAAGGAAGGCGGCAAGGCGGACCTGATCGTACTGGATACGGCGCTGCCGCATATGAAGCCTGTGCACGATCTGGCGACGAATGTGGTGTATTCGGCATCCGGCAGCGATGTGGTGCTGACCATGTGCGACGGCCGGGTACTGTATCGGGATGGTTTGTACTTAACAGTAGATATTGAGAAAGCAATCGCGGAGACGGAAGCGGCGTGCAGAAAGATTCTGGCACAGCTCTGAGCAGACTCCGCCTGGTAAACTATGACTAAAAAAACGTTTGTGAAAGGCGCCGTGATTCTCGGCGCCGCCGGTGTGGTTGTCAAGATGCTGGGCGCCATGTTCCGCATCCCGCTGGGCAATATCATCGGGGATACGGGGATGGGGTATTACCAGACCGCATATCCGATTTATGTTCTGCTTCTGTCCCTGACCAACGGCGGACTGCCGACGGCGGTTTCCCGCCTGGTTTCCGAACGGACAGCGGAAGGCAATCATCGGGAAGCCTACCGGGTATTTAAAATTTCATTTGGTCTCATGGCGGGGATCGGCGTGCTTTCCAGTTTGTTCCTTCTGGTCGGCGCGCCGTATATAGCGTCGTTTTCTTCGATGAAGGCGGTGCCGGCTATCCGTGCTATTGCTCCGGCGCTGATCATTGTGCCGCTCATGTCGGCATTCCGCGGATATTTTCAAGGGCAGCAGGACATGATGCCCACTGCGGTCTCCCGGATCTTTGAGCAGCTCTTCCGGGTTGCACTGGGTCTGACGCTGGCGGTTCTGCTCGTTTCGCGCGGCCTGGAATTCGCTGCTGCGGGCGCGTCCTTCGGCGCCACGGCAGGCGGCCTTTTTGGTCTCTCTTCCATATTGATTATCTTCATGCTCCGGAGGAAGGGCATTCACGGGGACTGTGCGGCAACACCGGAGGATATGCCTTCGGAGAGCTGGAAAACCGTTATGAAAAAACTGGTTGTCATCGCTGTGCCTATCACGATCGGCGCTGCGATTATGCCGGTCATGAGCAATATTGATCTGCTGCTGGTCAACAGCCGTCTGACCAGTGCAGGGTTTACGCCGGAGGAAGCGAACAGTCTGTACGGCCAGCTGTCCGGCTTCGCGGCGTCCTTTGTAAACTTCCCGCAGGAACTGACGCAGGGCATTGCCCTGAGCATCGTACCGGCCATAGCGGCGGCCTACCAGGTGAAGGATACTGCTTTTCTGCAGAAGAATATCAAGCTGGGCCTGCGGATGGCCATGCTGATCGGCATGCCTTGCGCGGCAGGGCTGTTTGTTCTCGCGAAGCCGATTATGATGATGCTGTATCCGCTGCAGCAGGAGAGCGCAGTCAGCGCAGCCGGCTGCCTGGCCGTCCTGGCGCTGGGGGTCGTATTCCTGTCTGCCGTGCAGGCCCTTACCGGCATGCTGCAGGGCATCGGCAGACAGATGGTGCCGGTGGCCAATCTGGCGGTCGGCGCAGTGTTCAAAGTCATTATCACATTTGTACTGACGGCGGTTCCGTTTATTAATGTCCGCGGAGCTGCGGCGGGGACTGTCTGCGCGTATATCGTAGCGACGGTGCTCAATTACCGGGCAATTCGCAGATATGCCGACGTGACATTTGATCTGTCACTGACATTCGTCCGTCCTGCCCTGTCTGCCGGGGTGATGGGACTGGCCGTGTTCGCTGCCTACCGTCTGCTGGGCGGGCTGTGCGGCAATGTTCTGGCCACTCTGATTTCCGTGGGAATCGGCGTGTGCGTTTACGCATTTCTGCTCTTTGCACTCAAAGCCATTACCATGGATGAACTGCGGGAAGTCCCGAAGGCAGGAAAGCTTGTCCGGCTTCTGGAAAAGATCCCCGGGATAGGAAAAAAACTGTGAAATTATTAACAATTTTAAGAAACTGTTAATGTATTTTTTGCCCTGCGGTCTCGAAAAAACTTGATGAATGTTGGAATAAAGACATTTCTTAATGTTTCCGTATTGACAAAAGTATAAATTCGTGCAAGAATCAGTTTGTACTCTGAAGAAATTAGCACGTTCTTTTATAGTATGAAATAATTTATTGTTTTCAAAAGGAGGACATCCAGTGAACAAATCAGATCTGATTGCAAAGGTTGCAGAAAAAACAGGATTTACCAAGAGAGACTCTGAGCTTGCGGTAAACGCGCTTATCAGCAGCATCCAGGACGCGCTCGTTGAAGGGGAAAAGGTTCAGCTGATCGGATTCGGTACTTTCGAAACTAAGGAAAGAAAAGCAAGACAGGGCAGAAACCCTAGAAAGCCGGATGAAACTATCGAAATCGCTGCGTCGACAGCTCCTGTATTCAAGGCCGGTAAGGCACTGAAGGAAGCCGTCAACAAATAATTCTGAGCATACGTACTTCTGAGTTATAGATGCGCGGGCTGCCTCTTTTGCAGAGGCAGTCTTTTTTCATTTGGTGCGGGGGCGCGGAGCGCACCTGTATTATTGCAGAAGGCGCATTAATGATTGCGGAAGGGCACGAATGTACCGCGGAAGGCGCAGATCAGAAGATCAGAAATGAATATTGCGGGTGGAGGCTGCAATGCGGAATGAGAATTGACAAATATCTGAAGAATTCGAGAATCATTAAACGGAGAACCCTGGCCAAGGATGCCTGCGAGCAGGGAAGGGTTACAGTGAACGGAAAAACAGCAAAGCCGGGCACGGAAGTGGCGCCCGGCGATATCATTCATATTGTGTTCGGGAACGGAGAAATTACAGTGCGGGTTCTGTCCACACCGGAACATGTCACGAAGGAAATGGCCGCGACGATGTATGAAATCGCGGATTGATCCGGTGTACTACAGATCACGGAATCCCGGAATTCTGGTCAGCACTTTTGTCCACAGCAGATGCAGGATAATTGTATAGATAGGAATATTAATAATGCATTTGACGGCCCGGGCAGGCAGGATCGCGAGAAATCCGGAACCGTACATTATATTAAGCCAAAGTGTATCCAGCAGCAGATTCAGCCCGATGCACACGATTACTGAAGCGAGAGCGATGGAAATCACTTTCGCTTCTTTTTTATATACAAACAGCGCGTAGACGATGCCGGTAAGCGCGGCCGTCAGGGTGAATCCCGGGAAATAGGCGCCGGAAGGAAAGATCAGCATGCCCAGAACATCGCCGATGGCTCCTACCAGGCCGCCCCACAGCGGACCGAATGCCATGCCTGCGACGGCAACCGGGATCATTCCCAGACTGATCCTCAGGAATTGCGTGTTAATGGCCAGAAATCTGGTAAGGATAATGTCCAGCGCGATCAGCAGCGCGGAACAGGCAAGTATGGTAAGGTGCCGGTTGGTGTTTTCTCTCATAATGGTATTCCTTTCTGTATTCAGACAATGGACCGTTCCGGAAGGACCGTCGGTCAACGCCGCACATAAGGTAAAGAGAGAATCATCAGACTTGAAAAAAGCCGGAGACCATAGGCTCCGGCTGCGGTTTGACGACCATATCTTGCACTTTTATGCAGCAGCGGATGCAATGGCACATCGTAAGCGGATCCGGTGATGCGGTGCACGGCAGCTGCCGTGCACGGATTACCTTGGATCTGCTTTTCGTCGTCAGTCAACATCCCGTACTGACGCACTACAGGCCAAAGGCCAACGCGTGACATTTACTCTACAGACGGAATTATAGCATAGAAAAGAGGATACGGGAACAGAAAAGAAAAACAAAACCTGCCGGTCGGTAAATGTACCTTGTAAATGAAGTAAGCTACCGATGAGATCGGCAGTGAACCTCTTTCATGACGCACACTTACCGACGGTCGCCTGAAAGACCGGCTTCCTGTAAGTGCTCATCCGTACCTGCACAACTCCTTGCGATGGGCATTCAAAAGGCCTTAATCACCGTCAATTCTAAAAAAGTGAAAAAATTTCAAAAAAGGTGTTGACGAGTGCAAAAGCCGGTGGTAATATATA
Organism: Bacillota bacterium; assembly: GCA_017534025.1. Lineage (GTDB taxonomy): Bacteria > Bacillota > Clostridia > Peptostreptococcales > Anaerovoracaceae > RUG708. The sequence goes on along the minus strand of JAFWDF010000099.1, from coordinate 309 downwards.
CAAGCTGACCGCGGCAAGCGGCGGCAAAGCACTTTGAAAACAGCATAGTACAGAGATTTTGTAAATGTACAAAATGTCATCACAATCAAGTCAAATCGTGATTGTGAGGGAACACGTACAATTCTCAAATACAAAGTAATTCAAGCGCAACGCGTTTGGAATGAGTCAAGATATTTTCCTGTCTGATTCGGAATGACGGAACGGCCACAAGCCAATCCGGTAAATACCGGGTCAAAAGTCCGGATGTTCCGGAAACAGGCAGGTAATATACCATTTATCAAAGAGTTTGATCCTGGCTCAGGATGAACG
>JAFWDF010000098.1 GCA_017534025.1 Bacillota bacterium | reverse complement strand
CCAAGATCATATGGTTATGATCTGGAGGACAGAAACAGGACGTTTGTGCAGCCGAAGATGGAATCACGTGAAAGCAAGGTGTTAAATATGCAGAACAGTATGTCCGGTCTGTCTTCTGCTGCGTCTTCCACGCCGAAAAGACAGCAGCAGTTCAAGATGATCGTTACATTCCCGAAGAGCTTTGATGAATGTCCGAGACTGGTAGACAATCTCAGAAACAGAAAACCGGTCATTCTCAATCTGGAATCGCTGCCAACGGAAGTGGCCCGCAAGATCTTTGACTTCCTCAGCGGTGCTACGTATGCGCTTGACGGCAATGTACAGAAAGTCGCGGACAGCATCTTTATCTTCGCACCGGAGAATGTGGACATCACCGCTTCTCTGGAAAAGGCCACCATGGCTTCTCTGGGCGACCAGAGTTTTGGCAGATAACAGAGTATCTGTATTCCCGGAGTAAAGATGTATATATTAATAAGAGCAATCAATCTGTTCGCCAGACTGCTGATCGGACTGATCTGTATTGAAGCAGTTATGAGCTGGTTTCAGGGTTCCTTTACACCGGAGATCTGGCGGATCTACAACGGGCTTCGTTCCATTACGGACCCCTTTGTCGCTCCGTTCCGGAAACTGATCTGGAGATTTTCTTCCGGGTCCGGGATTGATTTTTCACCGCTGGTGGCGGTCCTGGCGATCGAACTGGTTCAGAGGGTGTTGATCAATATCCTCTATTTTGTGGCGTATTAAATCAGAAAAGAGCGGCCCGCGGCGGCCGTTTCGAAGGCGTGCTGTGACTGCAGCCGCCTTTTTTCTTGAGTTCGTAATCTAATCTGGAGAAACCTATGCGGTATCTATTATTTATCCTGGCATTGATTCTGGCGGACCAGGGCCTGAAATACCTGGTGCTCACCCGGATCGGCATGATGAACGAAATCACGGTCATCGATTCGTTTTTCAGCCTGCATGTCATCACCAACGAGGGGGCGGCTTTCGGTATGTGGGCGCAGCACGGCACGGTGCTGATCGCTCTGACGGCATTTATTATGGGCGGCCTGCTGGTCTATATTCTGTTGAAGGCAAAGAAAGAAAACCCGCTGTTTCTGATCATCCTCTGCATGGTGACAGGTGGCGGCATCGGAAACCTCATCGACCGGCTGCGGCAGGGGTATGTTGTCGATTATCTGGACTTCAAAATCTGGCCGTTTATCTTCAATTTTGCGGATATCTGGGTGGTGCTGGGGTGCCTGTTCCTTGTGGTCTACCTCCTGTTTTCACCGTCTGCAAAAAAATCCGGAAAATGATGGGAATGAGGCGGAAACAATATGGCGGAACAGTTTATTTTTGATATTGATAATGACTCGGCGGGCGAGCGGACGGACGTGTTCCTGGCCGGCAGGCTGGGCGGTGTGACGCGCAGCTATGTGCAGAAGCTGCTCCTGCAGGGACAGATCGTACTGGAGGGGAAAGAGGCGCCGGCCAAGAATTACCGGCTGCGGGAAGGTGACCGGCTGCTGGTGACACTGCCGGACCCGGAACTGCTGGAGGTGAAGGCGGAAAATATTCCGCTGGACATTGTGTACGAAGACGACGATCTGCTGGTGATCAACAAGCCGCAGGGCATGGTGGTGCATCCCGCTCCGGGAAATGAGAGCGGTACGCTGGTAAATGCGCTGATGTATCACTGCGGGGAGCAGCTGTCCTCCATCAATGGGGTCATCCGTCCGGGGATTGTCCACCGGATCGATAAGGACACCAGCGGCCTTCTGGCCGTGGCGAAAACCGACCGGGCGCATACCGGCCTGGCGGAACAGTTTGCGGAACACAGTATCGTCCGGGCTTACCGTGCGATCGTCTATCATAACATTAAAGAAGAGGAAGGTACGGTGGACCGGCATATCGGAAGGGATGTCCGGGACCGCCTGAAGATGGCCGTGGTTCCGCCGGATAAAGGCCGCCGGGCAGTCACGCATTACAGAGTGCTGGCCCGGTCTGCATCGGGATCCGCGTCTTTCACTTACGTGGAATGCCGGCTGGAAACCGGCCGCACCCATCAGATCCGGGTGCATATGGCGAGCATCGGGCACCCTCTGCTGGGGGATCCCGTATATGGTCCGAAAAAACCAGCCTTCGGCATCCGGGAACAGGTCCTGCATGCAAAAGAGCTGGGATTTATTCATCCGGTCACGGGAGAGCGCATGTTCTTCGACAGTCCGCTGCCGGAAAGCTTTCTGGCAGCGCTTAAAAAAACAGGAATCAAAGAGGACGCCTGATCATCCGGCGTCCTCTTTTTCTGTCACTGTGAACAGCGCGTTATCCCGGTTGATGGAATCGAACAGATAATTGTATTCGATCTTTTTATAACCGTCGATCAGATCGCTGTATCGTGTTTCATTGTCAAAGGTGTAATAAAGATTATCCCGGCCGATATAGCCGACCGGATTGATGACCGGAACCCGGCTGTACAGGGCTGACAGATAATCATTATATCTGGTAGTCTTCAGACCGGCCTGCTGGAGTACCAGTGTGGACAGATAGTTGGAACTGATCTTGTCAATGTAACCGCTTTGCGACCGGTAATTGGTCCAGATCAGAAACGGTGTGACGAAGCGCCGCTGGGTTTCCTCCACGGTCAGGTGGGACAGGCTCTTGTCCATGATTTCTTCGAGGAACGCCTGCTCAATACCCGGCTGGTGATCGCCGAAAACGACAATCATGGTCGGCTCTTTTACTTTGCTGAAATAGCCGATCAACTCCTCCAGCGCCTGATCGCTTTCATACATCAGCGACAGGTAGCGGTTGGCCAGGGAATAGTACTGCTCCGTCGAAGTCAGATATACTTTCTCCTCGAAATTCAGATAGGACTGGGAATACCCTCCATGGTTCTGCATCGTGACATTGAACAGGTAAAACGGCTTCTCCCGGTCCCGTTCCTCATACATCCGGATGAGCTGTTCGTAGTCGAAGGCGTCGCTGACGAAGCGCCGCAGCAGGATCTTTTCACTGTCCGGATAGAGTTCTTCCACATAGTTCTGGTACTGGTAGAAAGTAATATCTTCATCCCGGTACGAATTGACCAGATCCTCCCCGAAATCATCCTCCAGTGCGGTGAATGTATCAAAGCCCAGCAGCGGATAGACAATATTTCTCTTCCAGCCGGCTTTATAGTAGGTGTGATAGGCTGAAGCAGAATAATTCTGCGCCTTCAGCGTGCGTGTAAAGGACGGGAGCGGCAGATCCACATACAGCTGGTAGGCGTTGCTGCCGGCCGGCAGGAGCGCCATGGAATTGCCGGTCAGGAATTCGAATTCCGAGTTGCTGGTGCCGGCGCCGGTGACCGGCATGTACAGGTTGCCCTTGATCGTATTTCTGGTCAGTTTCCGGATAAACGGGAAGTAATCGATGTTTGTGGAATAGTCGCCCAGTACCCGGAGATCGCCCAGGGTTTCATTCATAATGACAATGATGTTCGGCGTCTGTCCCTTTCTCAGTCTGGCAGAAACGGCAGGCTGTCCGGTATCCGAGGTCTCCTGTACGGCCAGCTTCGTGTCCTTGCCGGTATTCGGAGCCTGCTCGCCGGTCCCATCCGGTGCCGTCTTTGTTTCCGGATTGCCTTCCTCTTTGGCAGCCACTTCCTTCGCGGCCTGTTGAGCCGTTTCTTCCTGCATCCGCTGCGCCGTTTCGAAAATTCCGGGATCCTCCGGCGCTTCTTCCAGTACCGCCTGCATCAGGCTGTCGATTTCCGCAGGGTCATACCCGTTCGGTGTTTCCACGATCAGATACCGGGTGTTCAGCGTGAAGCTCAGCAGAGTACCACGGTTTGCGTATCCTCTGGCCTGGTTCCAGAAATCCGGCCGGATGCCATTATGACTGGCAACCTCTGTCATGTAGAAAGGAGCGATCGTGCAAACCAGAAGAAGCAGACTGAAAAACCGGAACATGTTTCTCCGCCGCGGGCGGATCTTCAGAGTCGGCATTTTAATGGCCAGAAGCATCATTTCGATAAAGATCCAGGTGCCCAGGATCATGTAGGCCTGGGGGGCGTAATTGTAGCCTCCGGCGACTTCCATGCCGGTGCGGATCGTTACCAGGTCCGCCGGCAGCAGCGGGGTGCCCCGGAACTGCAGCACATAGCTGGCGGTCATGGACATCAGCCAGATCAGCGGCGTGATGATCAGGATCGGCTGCCGGATTCTGCCGAAAAAGACCGCGGGGATCGAATACAGCAGAAGAAACAGCAGGTAATTCAGCCCGAACGTGAGGGGCGAGAAATTATAGATAAATATGCCGCAGATGCTTTCCGACATCAGACAGGCCAGAAACGGAACCAGTATGTAGAATAATACCGTTGTGACCCGGATTCCCCTGATCGGCAGGTAGATGCGGATGGCGGCAGTCAGTCCGGCCAGCACGGCCATGGCGATGGAACAAATAAAAAGCGATCGTCCCGCATCGGCGGAT
>JAFWDF010000097.1 GCA_017534025.1 Bacillota bacterium | reverse complement strand
TATCTGGCCACCGGCTGCCGGCAGATGCTGGCGACCAAGGAGGACCGGAATCTGCTGCGTTCGCGGGGCATTGTGCCGATTGAGAGTAATATGATTCATACCGGGGACGGCGTGATCCGGCATGACGCGGAGCGGATTACCAACGTGGTGTCCAGTCTGGTGCATTGATATGGCATTTTCTGCAGAGACGAAAAAAGAACTGGCGCGGGTGCTTCCGGAAAAGGGGTGCTGCGCGCTGGCGGAGATTACCGGATTCGCGCGTATTAACGGTGCGATCCGGCTGGCCGGCGGCGGGCGCCTGGGGGTGACGCTCAGCGCAGACAGCCCGGCGGTGGCCAGGACATTAAAAAAACTGGTGCAGGATTATTTCCACGCGGAGACCAGCATCGAGGTGGTGCAGGGAAGCAAGCTTCGGCGCAGGAAAAGCTACCGGCTGATTTTTGAGGATCCGGCACTGGGAGAGATGCTTCTGCTGGAGACCGGCCTCATGATGGAGGATGGCGAAGGCAAAGTGCTGACCGACGGGATTGCGCCGGAGATCATTTCCAGGCGATGCTGCCGCAGAGCCTGTTTGCGGGGACTGTTCCTGGCGGGCGGTTCAGTGAGCGATCCGGAAAAAGGGTATCATCTGGAGATCGTCTGCTCTTCGGAACGGACGGCGGCGGATATCCGGAAACTGATGAATACCTTTTCGCTGGGCGCCCGTGTGGTGGAGCGCAGGGGCAGCCATGTCATTTACATTAAAGAAAGCGAACATATCGTTGATTTCCTGAATATCGTCGGTGCGCACCAGCATCTTCTGGATTATGAGAATGTCCGTATTCACAAGAGTATTCTCAATCAGACAAACCGGATCATGAACTGCGAGAGCGCCAACATGGACAAGCGTCTCAGCGCGGCCGAAAAGCACCTGGAGGATATCCGGGTAATAGAAGAAAGCGGCGCGGCGGACCGTCTGCCGAAAAAACTGCGGGATGCCGCGGAGCTGCGCAAGGCGTATCCGGAACTGTCGCTGCGGGAGCTGGCACAGATGGCGGATCCGCCCGTCAGCAAGAGCGGACTGAATCACCGTCTGGAGAAAATTGCGGAGAAAGCTGATGAGATCCGAAAAAACAGTTGATTTAATGATTCTGGGCGCGGGAGCTTCCGGCATGATGGCCGCAGTGCAGGCGGCACGGGCGGGAGCTTCCGTTGTCGTTGCAGATGGAAATGAAAAGGCCGGGAAAAAGCTGTACGCAACGGGAAACGGACGGTGCAATCTCACCAATCTTCTCTGCACTCCGGCGGCCTATAATGGTCCGGAAGACGGATTTACAGAAGGCATTCTGAAACAGTTCTCCGTGGAAGATACCATTGATTTTTTTAGGGAACTGGGCATGCTGATCCGGGAAGAGCAGGAAGGCCGCTGCTACCCGTATTCCGGACAGGCATCTTCGGTCGTTCATTTTCTGGAGCAGGAAATGCATCGTCTGGGGGTGCGTTTTCTGCCGGGTGACCGGGCGGTGGCTTCGGAGCGGCGGCAGGAGAACGGAATCTTTATTACAGAACTGGAATCCGGCAGAACTGTCCGCAGCCGGACTCTGCTCATTGCATGCGGCGGGAAAGCAGGGCCGGCTTTCGGAAGTACCGGGGACGGGTACGGCCTGGCTAGATCCTTCGGGCACACATTGCAGCCGCCCCGGCCGGCTCTGGTGGGCTGCCTGTCTCCGGATCCCGTGGTAAAGGCGCTGCGCGGCAGGGCGCGCGCAGCGGTCGTTCTGTATGAGAACGGACTGGAAATCGCCCGGGAGCAGGGAGAAGTCCAGTTCACGGGTATGGGTCTGTCCGGGATATGTGTCATGGACCTGACCAGATTCATGGATGCGCCCCGGCCGGTGCGCAGAAAGAACAGAAAAGAACAGGCGGAAGCGGACAAACAGTACGAGATCGGCATCGATTTCGCACCGGAGATGACCGCGCAGGACTGCCGGGCATTTTTGCAGAAAGCAATGGATCGCGGGAAATCCCGCGGAGAGATTCTTTCCGGAATGCTGAACAGCCATACGGCGGAAGTTTTCTCGGAAATATGGGAGACTACTGACGACGCGGTTCGTCTGGTGAAGGATTTCCGGGTTCCCGTGGAAGCTACATTGGGCTGGAAGGATGCCCAGGTAAGCCGCGGCGGGGTCCGACGGGAAGAACTGGAACCCGGCAGCCTGGAGTCCCGCCTTGTGCCGGGCCTGTTTTTCTGCGGTGAAGTAGTGGATGTGGACGGCCGCTGCGGAGGCTACAATCTGCAGTGGGCATGGTCTTCGGGCACCGTCTGCGGCCGGAACGCGGCAGCCCGGGCAGCCGGACAGGAATGACAGAGGGAGACAGGAAAAAACATGCTGAGAATCAGTCAGATCAGATTAAAACCGGATGAGCCGGTGGAATCGCTCCCTTTGCGGATTGCGGAGATGCTTTCCGTTTCCGGAAAGGAGATTCTGGACTGGAAGATCCGGAAGGAATCCATTGACGCGCGCGACAAGAGCCGGATCCGGTTTATTTACACCGTGGATTTTACGGTAAGAAATGAAGAAAAGCTGCTCCGGGCAGCCGGAAGAAAAAAGAAAAACCTCCTGACTCGGGTGAAGGACCGGCCTTATGCAGTTCCATTGTCCGGCTTTGAAGGAACCGGGGATTATTCTGGCCCGCGGCCGGTGATTGTCGGCTTTGGCCCGTGCGGCATGTTCGCCGGGCTGCTGCTGGCGGAAGCCGGACTGAAACCGGTGATTCTGGAACGCGGCAGGAAGGTGGAACAGCGGACAGAGGATGTGGAGCATTTCTGGCGTACCGGCGAATTGAATGAACAATCCAACGTACAGTTCGGCGAGGGCGGTGCCGGCACTTTTTCCGACGGCAAGCTCACCACCGGCACGAAGGATTTCCGGATCGGCAAGGTGATTGACGAACTGATCGAGGCCGGCGCGGATCCGTCCATCGCGTATAAGCATATGCCGCATGTAGGAACGGATGTCCTGCGGGTCGTGGTGCGGAATATCCGGGAAAAGATCCTGTCACTGGGCGGAGAATTTCATTTTGAAACCGCCATGACCGATCTGCTGATCGGGGAGGGGAAGCTGACCGGTGTAACCGCGGAAACACGAAGCGGCGGGCAGATTTCTACAGAAGATTTTTCGTGCGGGAGCCTGGTGCTGGCATTGGGTAATGCAGCCCGGGATTCATTCGAGATGCTGCATGAGAAAGGCATTCGCATGGAAGCGAAGCCGTTTTCCGCCGGTGTGCGGATCGAGCATCCCCAGGTACTGATCAATGATGCGCAGTATGGCGGTGTTAATGATACGGAAGGCCGTCTTTCCGCGGCGGTGTATAAACTGGTGCACCATTGTGAAAACGGCCGCGGTGTGTACACATTCTGTATGTGTCCGGGCGGTTATGTGGTCGGCTCCGCCTCGGAAGAGGGCGGCGTAGTCACCAACGGCATGAGTTATTTTGCCCGGGACGGCCGCAATGCCAACAGCGCTTTGCTGGTCAGCGTTTCTCCGGAGGACTGTTACCGGGAAACCGGAGAAGAACATCCTCTGGCCGGTATGCGGTTTCAGAGGATGCTGGAAGAGCAGGCATTCCGGCTGGGCGGGGGCGCTTTCCGGGCACCGGTGCAGCGGGTTGGTTCTTTTCTGCGGCAGAAGGAAAACGGTGCGGATGCGAAGGGATCCGGTGAGCCTTACGAGCCGGTGGAACCGACGTATCTGCCGGGGGTTTCCTGGGAGAATCTGCATGAATGCCTGCCGGCGTTCATAACCGAAGCCATGGAGGAGGCCCTGCCGGCGATGGCACGGAAGCTCCGGGGCTTTGATCTGGACACGGCCGTGATGACCGGGGTGGAGACCAGAAGTTCTTCGCCGGTGCGGATTCTCCGGGATCCGGACACCCTGGAAAGCCTGTCGGCCGGTGGACTGTACCCCGGCGGCGAAGGTGCCGGCTATGCGGGTGGCATTGTGTCTTCTGCGGTGGACGGCATCCGGATTGCGGAGCAGATTATTTCGAAATGCTGCGGATAGAGTCCGGGGCCGCTTTGCGGGCATGCGGGCCGGAAGCGGTACGGCAGGACTTTGGAGGGGGAAAATCATTATAATGACGCATGAAGAAAAAAAGGCTATACTGAAAAGTGTGATCGATGAAAGAGGCGATTTAGTCAAGCATGAGGATCGGGAACTGATCGATATGCATTTTGTGGATTATACGGATTATGATGAATTCATTATCCGGGTGAATATTCCTGACTGGCAGAGAAATCCTGCGGGTACGCTGCATGGCGGAATGGTGTGCTACTA
>JAFWDF010000096.1 GCA_017534025.1 Bacillota bacterium | reverse complement strand
TGGTCACCTTGTTCTCCACGGCCCATTTCACCGGTTCATAATAATAATCGCTTTCAGCCACATCTTCAAAGGCATTCGCTGCGGAAGATAAATGCATGCCTTCCGACCGCCACAGGAAGGTCACGATCTGGCCGCGGCTGCATTTTTCGCCCGGCCCGAAGCTCGTAACCGTCATGCCGTTGGTGATTTTATTCTTAATCGCCCACAATACGGCATCGTAATAGTAATCCTGTTCGTTCACATCGGTGAACGGATTCTCCGTATCCGTCACTTTTTCACTTCCGTTGGCTCTCCAGAGGAACGTGACAGCCTGTGCCCGCGTGCATGGATTTTCCGGGCTGAAAGTCGTTTCCGACGTGCCTTTGGTGATCTCCTTCTCCACCGCCCAGTTTACCGGATTATAATAATAATATTCTGTCAGCACATCGCGGAATGTCAGGCACGCCATTTTCTCAGCGGCCATCTCCACACCGCCGATCATGGCACGGATCGTGGTCTCCCCGATCCTGCCCGCGGTTATTGTACCATCCTCCGAAACCTCCAGAATCGAAGGGTCATCCGATGTGTACACCACTTCCGCCAGCACCGGCAGTTCCTTGCTGCCCCTGCCCCAGAGTACCTCTGCATTCAAATGCAGCCCGGAGGTTTCCCCGCTCAGCATCGCCGGATTATCCGCCGCAATGCGGAAATTATATATATTGTTCTCATGCACTTCAACTTTTTGCATCACAGCGCCCTGCGGCACAGGCAGCATGGAGGTATCCAGATCCGCTGCCGTTTTGGAAAACTCTCCGGCCGTGCAGTTATAATACGGCGTCATGGCCGAACAGAAACACCCCAGCCCGACATAGGTGCGGGACGGATCAATCATCATGGTATAATGGCCGGTCACTGCACCTGCCGTACCATTAACCCAGTCGTCTTTTTCCCCGTACCATTGTTCCACACCCCGCAGCATGCCATTTGAACGGTTGAAGGCGATCACTTCGCCGCTGGATGTGATGCCGTTGGAGGCCACTGTCCAGATGGTTTTGTCATTCATTCGTTTATGGGAAATAGTGAGCGAAGATTCGTAAGCGCGGACGCGCGCAATTCGTTCCAGGTCCGCGGACCATCGGATCGGTTTATAATCCGATTCGGTCAGCATGCGGGACGGATCTCTCGGATCCGGCACGGTTCCTGCCTGACAGGCTTCCCGGCGGATCTCATTCATCCGGTCCAGCACCGCCTGGTCTTCCTGATAATAGGTGCCTGTAAGCCCTACAAAGATGCATCCTTCCGACGGCTCCGCCACATCGGCATCCACAACCGGCTCCGCGTGCACGGAAATACCGCCGAACAGAAAGGAAGACAGCATGATCACAGTAAGAAATACAACCGCAAAACGTTTTCTGCTGCTTCCTCCGCTGCGAAAGCGCTTCTGTTCCCCCCGGTCCCGTTCTGCTTCAGTCAAAAGCATTCCTTTCCTGTTCATAACTGTCATCCTTTCTGTTCATTGTTCCCCCCAGATCCGGAACAGAAACGTCACAATCTGCCCTCTGGTGCATGACGCTGCCGGACTGAACGCCGTTTCCGACGTACCGTTTGTCACTTTGTTCTCCACCGCCCACTGCACCGGCACAGAATAATACTTATTCTCCGCCACATCCGAAAACGCGATCGGAGCGGCCGCTTCAGGCATCCCCTCCGCGCGCCACAGGAACGTCACAATCTGGCCGCGGCTGCATTGTGCGTCCGGTCCGAAGGAAGTTTTCGTCATGCCGTTGGTAATATTGTTTTTAAGAGCCCACAGTACGGCATCGTAGAAATAATCCTGTTCCTTCACATCACGGAAAGGATTTTCCACATCCGTCACTTTTTCGCATCCGCCGGCTCTCCACAGAAATGTCACCGCCTGGCCCCGCGTACAGGAATGATCCGGGCTGAATGCCACAGCGGACGTTCCTCTGGTAATTTCTTTATCCAGCGCCCACTTTACTGCATCCCCAAAATAATCAAACTCCTGCACGTCATGGAATACCATGTCGGAGTATTCATATTTCGCCGTTTCTTCTTCCGACTCTTTTCTGATGAGCAGGCCGTTCGGATCATATTCATAATCGACCCGCTCAGACCGGTATTCACCGAGCGTCCGTTCAACGGATGCCAGCTGGCCGGCTTCATTATAATAATACACGTTCTCTGCATTATTCCCCATGCTCCGGGACAATTTTCCGTGTTCATCATAGGAATATACAATCGTGTCTCCTCCGTTTCCGGATACTTTGACCAGCCGGTCTCCATCATACTCATATTTCACAACAGAATCGCCCCACTGTCCCCGTTCCCGGTGTTCTGTAATCCTGCCTCTGCTGTCGTATTTCCACTGGTCGTAATATCCCGGATCATACTCGCCGTAGTTACCGTCACTGTTCCAGTGCTGTCCGGTCTGTGAAATCCATCTTCCTTTTTCATCGAACTGAAATCTGACCGTTGCCCCGTCTGTGAATTTCATCTCTGCCAGGCGTCCGTTTTTATCATATTGATAAGATCTGGAGCCTCCCGTATCTTCATGCGTGCCAATCACATGGGACCAGTCGTCAAAATCATTCACGATACTTTTCACCTGGTAATCCGCCAGCTGTCCCTGCCGGTTGTACACAAACTTTTCCGTATATGAGACACAATCGTCATTCCTTCCAGTGTGTGCGATAATACGGCCCGCCGTGTCATATTTATAAGAATAAGCAAATCTGCCGGGGTTTTCATTTTTCTTATTAATGATTTTGCCCGTCAGCCTGGTTCCGCTGTACGTGTTCGTGATTTTTTCTGCTGTATTATATGCATCGTTATCATCATCCACTTGATCTACCCGGACGAGGTCGCCAAAACAGTTATAATAATAGGCATTGCGGCAGAGGACATCTTCCTCGGTGAATTGCCGGATAATCTTCGACCGGAACAGACCCTCCGGGAGAGCCTGCTGTTCCGGATCCATGCTGTTCAGCAATGTGATCTGCGGATCCGTCTGCTGTTTCAGAAGAAGACTGTCCGGCCGGGGATCGGAAACGGAAGCGTAACCGAAGCGATTGGAGCCGTCCAGACCGTCCGGATAATAATTGATATCCGCAAAGGACGAGGATGCCATTATAATAATGAGAACGCATGCCGCAAGCAGGGAAAACACTTTCCTCATATTAGTACCTCTTCTACTTTTCCAGCCCGTTCCAGATAATATTTCTGTAGCGTTCCGGATCGGTGTCCCCTTCGGTCGAAAAGCAGAGCACCCTGGAATCCGGACCGAGCTGCAGTGCTTCCCGGAGTTCCCGGTTTTCTTCATCCAGCATAATGGCCGCCAGCGCCCCGAACCCGGCAGCGCCGGATTCTCCGGAAACAACCTGCGGATCCCCCTTCAGAGGTGCGCTGAGCATACGCATGCCCCGAACCGTGACATCATCCTCCAGCGCAAGAAAGGCAGCCGCATGATTTCGCAGTATGTCCCAGGAAATCGGATTCACTTCCCCGCAGGCCAGTCCGGCGCTTATGGTTTCCAATGTGCCGCCCACGGCAGCCGTACTGCCGTCACCGCGCAGCGCGCTCTCATAGTGACAGGCCGCCCGTACCGGTTCCACTACGATCACCTTCGGCGGATCTTCCGGATAGCGCCGGGCAAAGTAGCCGGCCACGGCACCCGCCATGGAGCCGACACCGGCCTGCACGAAAATATGCGTGGGCACCGCGCCGAACTGTTCCGCCGCTTCTTTCGCCATGGTGGCATACCCCTGCATAATCCATGCAGGAATCTCTTCATATCCTGCCCAGGCAGTATCCTGCACCACCACACTGTTCCCGATGGTCTCCGCCAGGGCCGCTACCATACGCACGCAGTCGTCGTAATTGGCGTTTTCGATCGTGACTTCCGCCTGCTCCCGCCGGATATTCTCCAACCGGGCGTCCGTCGTCCCCGCCGGCATCTTAATAATGCAGCGGTAGCCAAGCTGGTTGGCGGTCCAGGCTACACCTCTGCCATGATTTCCATCGGTGGCGGACAGCAGCGTCAGGCCGCCGAGTTTCGCCTTCATCTCTTCGGAGCGGAGCCGTTCAAAGGTCATATCCCGGATATCCATACCGGCCTTCCCTGCGGCGAAATTCGCGACCGCAAAAGACCCTCCCAGCACTTTAAACGCATTCAGGCCAAAGCGATACGATTCATCCTTCACCTTCACACATTCCAGTCCGAGATACTCTGCCATCCTCTTCAGATCCGCCAGCGGCGTAACATTATACTGCGGAAAACTTCTGTGATACTGTTCGGCAACCGCCGCTGTTTCCACATTCATCAGCTCCGTATACCGGTCTTCCGTTTCCGGCAGCCGGTTCATCTCTGCCAGTATTTTTTTCATTCATCCATACTCCTTCTTCGCCGGCTCAGCCGGCTTACTCTTCCAGTATTCGCCACGGCCGGCTGTCTTTTTACGGCCGTCTCAAACGGGTGCTGTCCGCATCCTCATTCCGGTAGGACATCCGGTTTTTCAGGATTCGCAGTTCCTTAAGAATCTGGTTGAGTGTGAACTGAATCGATATTAGTATCAGCAAAAGAATAATAGAGACCACAAACAGGATCCCATAAACAGATATTTCCATATTATTCGCCTCCTGTCCTGCAAAACCGATTCTATTTTTACCGATCCGCCTGGTTTTCCATCTGTTTTTTCGCCCATTTTTCAGCTTTTTCATTCATTATACCATCATAAGATGGCAGCACATCGGTAAATTCTGCGCACAAAAAACAAAAAGCCCGGTCCAGCGGACCGGGCTTTGAGGTCGAGATGAATCTATACAGAACTATGCTTCAAGAACATTCTTGCCGTCGTAGTAATTGCAATTAGGGCAAACCCTATGCGGTAACTTAGGCTGATGGCACTGAGGGCAAATAGAAACTCCAGGTGCGACCATCTTCATGTTCTGTGATTTTCTGCTATCTCTTTTCGCTTT
>JAFWDF010000095.1 GCA_017534025.1 Bacillota bacterium | reverse complement strand
TGCCACTACGGAAGCCCAGATTCCGTCCGGGCCGAAAAGCAGCGGCAGGGCCAGCACACAGAGTACTTCGAAAACCATAGTCCGCAGAATAGAAATCAGCGCGGAAACCGGGCCGTTGTTCAGCGCGGTAAAAAATGCCGAACCGTAAATGCCGAAGCCGGAAAACAGGAAGGTTACGGAATAAATCCGGAACCCGTGCACGGTCATCGCCATGAGATCCTTATCATATCCGGTATAGATATAAGACAGCGGCACTGCCATCAGCTGGGAAAACACCATCATGCAGAGGGACGCAGCGCCGATAATACAAAGGCTTTTTTGCAGAAGACTGCGCAGTTCTTCTCTGTCATCCGCACCGTAATGAAAACTGACGGCCGGAGAACTGCCCATGCAGAATCCGATGTAGACGGCTTCAAAAATCATACTCACATACAGCAAAACGCCGTACGCGGCGATCCCGTCCTCTCCGGTATACTTCAGAAACTGCACGTTATAAAGAATCCCAACAATAGAGAAGGCAATGTTATTCACCAGTTCGGAAAGACCGTTTGTACAAGCCTTCGCCATGGCCCTTCCGTCCCACGACATTCCCGTCAGCCTCAGCAGGCTGGAATTGTCTCTGGCAAAATAAAGCAGCGGGATCAGGGCGCCGATCGTCTGGCTGATCGCCGTAGCCACTGCAGCTCCGGTGAGCCCCAGCCGCAGTCCCGCTACCAGAACAGCATCCAGAAGTATATTCAGACAGCCGGTAGCCAGCGTGACCTTGAAGCCCAGATCCGGCTTTTCCGCTGTCACCATCAGCGACTGAAATTCAAAGGACAGAATAAACGGCGTGACGGACATTAACAGAATACGCCCGTATGTAACACAGCCCTCCAGCATCTCGCCTTCCGCCCCGAACCAGACCGCCGCCCGCTCCAGAAACAGCTCTCCGGGAATCGTGATCAGTATCCCGAATGCAATGGAAAAATATATGATCATGGAAAACAGGCGATTCGCTTTTTCGGAATCGCCTTCTCCCAGTGTCTTCCCGATCAGCGCGCTGCCGCCGGTGCCGAACATGAGACCGGCCGAGCCCAGAATCATCAGGAACGGCATGACAAAATTTACTGCTGCAAAAGGTATTTTTCCGGCAAAATTGGATACAAAAAAGCCGTCCACGACCCAGTAGATGGAAAGTACCACCATAACGCCGACGGACGGCAGTGTAAAACGCAGCAGTTTCCGGTAGGTAAAATGATCTGATAACTGAATATCCATAAAATCGAGTTAAAAATCCAAATCATCCAGGCCCGGCAGATGCAGATTGCCGAGATCAAATTCGGTATCCCCCGCGTCATCATACCGGAATCCGTTGGCTTTTGCTTCTGCTTCCAGCATCGCCCGTTCCGCCTCTGTCTGTTCGAAATAACTCATATCTTCAAAATTAATCCGCATCATATCGAAGAAGTCATTGAGAATCCGTTCGCTTTCCGGATCGTAGAACTGCTCCACGGCCGCGTTGATATCGCCCAGTTCCTGTACCTTAGCCAGGAATGTCGCAAAATTGGTATCCACCCGGTTGTTCAGATACGCATCATAAATCTTTCTGCCTTCCGCATACGGCATCTGCCCGTTGATGACTTCATTCACCAGCTCCTCCGGTTCTCCCGCCGCAGAGGCGATACCGGCTGCCTTCATATCCTGCACAAGGCGAACCGCCTGCGGTACAGAAAGATCATAGGCAGAATACACATAGAGCATGTCTTCCAGTGCCGGATCCGCTTCGCCGGACTGCATGCGGAACTGCTGCAGCAGATGACTGGCCATGACATACGCAGAATACAGATCCATTTTCTTCTTTTCCGCAATGCGGGCAACGGATTCCGCCTGCTGCACGGAGTAGCCGTATTCCAGACGCAGCGCCACATCTTCGTTATCCGGGGCCTCTTCCTGTTCCGCTGCAGGCTGCATATCTCCCGCACCCGGGCCGAAATCCGGTACCATGTCAAATCCGAGGTCTTCCATGACGGACGACAGGAAATCACTGTGTTCCTTCATCATGGCTGCCTGCTCTTCTGTCATGGCTTCTTCCGCATCCGGAAGATTCCGGGCACCACATGCCTCCCAGTCTGCAGGTGCAGGGAAATCCGGTTCCGGATGTCCCGGGGCCTCTTCCGGCTTAAATCCGAAAGCCTGTTCAAACTCCGCGGCAAACGTGAACGGATCCGGGAACCCAGTACAGGCCATGGCCGGCTCAACAGCCCGGTTCTCCCGGATATACCGCAGCGCGTGATGCAGCTGTCTTTCTTCAATATATGGAATCAGCGCCTTTCCGGTCATAAACTGAAAGGCTGCACTGACCAGCAGCAGATCCTTCTGTTCCCCGCAGGCTTCCAGTACCTGATCTGCCAGCTCATTCGCGGCCAGTCCGCTGCGGGCTTCGATCTGTGTTTCTACTTCATTAATGATATTGTTAAAACGTTCTTTTACATTCATCCTATTTTACACTTTCTGATAACTGTTTACCGGCTTACTTCAGCGTCCGCACCAGGTTGGCCATGGCCTCGTCACTGAGTTCCTCTGTGGAATATATCGAATAACTGTACTCTCCGTCGTTCCAGACAGCCAGATTGTTGCCTTCATAGCCCTTGAAGGTCACCTTGAGACCATCCACGTCCACTTCTTTTTCATAAGCGTATTTGGAATAGTCACCGCTGATATCTTCTTCCCCGGCCGCCTTGCGGAACAGCGCGTAATCGCCTTCCTGCACATTTTCCGGATCGTGGCAGTAATATACCTGGATCATATCGTCATCGACGGCCTGCACGACCGTATTTTCCAATCCGGAGACTTCTTCCGGCGCCGTGATTTCAAATCCGGCTACCTGTTCCGCTTCGTCCAAAGACGCGCAGTCTTTAAACGGATTGGCGATCTGTGCCGGTTCGTCAACAGACAGCACATCCGATCCGTCGGTTTCCACGGCAGAGCCGGCATCGCTTCCGGAAGACGCAGGCTGCGAATCCGTTTTTCCGCAGGCCGCGAAGGACGCCGCCAGCAGCAGACACATTAACATAATAATGAGCTTCTTCATTTTTTACCTCCGATCACTTGCTGAGAACATCCAGCGAATCATACAGCTCCTGCTGGAAAACCGTTTCCACCTGCAGGGCTTCCTTCAGGTCAAATCCCATCACGGCGCCGCTGCTCATCCCCATCGCCTTATTCACGATGCCGGACTGCAGCAGTTCGATGGTTTTCACACCGCACTCCGTGGCAAACATGCGGTCCCGGAAGGACGGCGCCCCGCCTCTCTGGATATACGAAAGCACCACCAGCTTCACATCCCGCCCGGTCCGTTCCCGGATGATATCCACCACTTCCCGGGAACTGAGATAAAATCCCTCGGCGCGCACAATGACACTGTGTTTCTTGCCGCTGTTCACACTTTCCAGCACCTTCCGGCAGACTTCCGACATGTCGGTCTGAATCTCCGGCAGCAGCACGATCTCCGCACCGCCGGCCATGCCGGAATACAGCGCGATGTCGCCGCAGTCACGGCCCATGACCTCCACGACAGTAGTACGTTCGTGAGAAGACGAAGTATCCCTAATGCGGGTAATGGCGTCCAGCACCGTATTGACCGCAGTATCAAAACCAATGGTAATGTCCGTGTACCCCAGGTCATTGTCAATTGTGGCAGGAATGCCCATCACGGCGATGCCGTGCTGCTCTGCCAGCTTAAGAGCGCCTGCAAAGCTGCCGTCCCCGCCGATAACGACCAGCGCTTCGATGCGGAAAGTTTCCAGGTTTCTGACGGCTCTGGCAATTCCTTCCTCCGTCATGAAACGGCTGCTGCGGGCTGTTTTTAAAATAGTGCCGCCCCGCTGCAGAATATCACCGACATAACGCCGGTCCATTTCCACAAAATCACCGTCGATCAGGCCTTCATAGCCCCGTTCAATTCCATATACGGTCATACCGGCTTCGATGCCGCAGCGGACCACAGCCCGGATCGCTGCATTCATCCCCGGGGCATCTCCTCCGCTGGTTAAAACTGCTATTCTCTCCATATCCAGTCCTCTCTTCTATTCCGCCGGGCATACCGCCCGGAATGTTGAAACAAATGTCATAAGCGTCCATATCCGTGCCGTAGCAGCGGGAAAAGGCACACAGGACGTTCTCCACGGAGCTCCGGGCCATGCTTTTACGGCGCAGCTTTCTGCCCTGCAGGCTCAGCTCCTCCTCTTCCACGATACCGCCTGGGCGGTGCTGATCGCCGCCATCCTCATGGCAGGTTTCGCCACTCCCGCCTTCGCCTACGTGGACCCCTCGGTCATGACCTACACCATCCAGGCCCTGGCCGGCGTGGCCGTGGCCCTGTCCGCCGTGGCCGGCGTGGCCTTCCGCCGCACCCGTCGAGCCCTCTTCAAGGCCCTGAACATCGACGAGAACGCCCGCAAGGACAAGGATCCTGCCTGGGCGCGCACCGGTGAGGCAGGTGCCGCCCCCGTGAACCATGCGGGCGAACGGGACTTCATCGCTGCTGCAGCCCTGAAGGCTCCTGCTGCCGCATCCGCCGCCGCCACCGCGAAGGAAGCCGCAACCGGGAAGGCGGAGACTCCGCTTCCCTGGGCCAAGCGCTTCCTCATCGCGCTCCTGGCCGTGGGCTTCCCCGCCTTCACGGTGGGTATCGCCGCCCCCTTCGAGATTGTGGCCGGCAACCTGGATGCCCTCTCCTACTCGCTTGCCGACGTGGCGTGGATCCTCGCTTTGGCGGTGGGCGCCGCCGTAGTGGTGGTGGCGCTGATCC
>JAFWDF010000094.1 GCA_017534025.1 Bacillota bacterium | reverse complement strand
GTTGTAATTCAATGTCGTGGTGTCATAATAACTCGGTGCAGCGGAATGAATATATGCCAGGCCGAAGGCCTTCGCCTCATCGATATAATCTCTTCCGGTATCCAGGATTTTCACATGCGGAATAAAATTGCCGGAAATATAATGGCTGGTCAGATGAATCCCGTACCGGAACCCGTCCAGTATCTTAAAGAGGGATGCTGTCACCCGCTGGGTCGTTTCCCCTTTGTCATATCCGGGGAACATGCGGTTAATGTCCGTATTGTCTGTCGGCCAGAACCGTTTCTCCGAATTGACGGAATATGGATTCACGGTCGGAATGACCAGAATGGTCTTTCCTTCTGCTATGCGGCCCTGCTCCTCCAGATGTGTCAGATGCATGACCAGCTGGGAAGCCTCGAAAATCTGCGTAAATTCATTACCCCGCATACCGCCGACAATGGCAATGGACTTTTCGCCTGCCGACTCCAGATCATCCGCTCCAAACAGATACCCGTACACCCGCATATTGTCCCGGTAGAGGGATTTCATCTCGAATAGAAGGATCTTTTTCATTTTCCCGCACCTCCCCGGAATCTCGCCAGCTCCAGACTGGATACCGGGCGGATTCCTCTGGCTTCCAGATCGGCCAGGCGGTCCGGCTGAATCGCGGACATATTCATCATACGCCCCAGAAGCGACCCCTCATCCACTACCGGAAAATCACGCAGCGTAAAAATCACGCCCGTACACGGCGCTTTGATCTCGCGGAGGCATTGCCCCATCAGCGGATCGACGATTTCACCGATCACTTCTCCTTCGTGAGCAAACGAATTATGTTCCATCCGCTGGATAAAAATGCCGAAACAGGAGCATTCAGAAATTCCACCTCATTTTCTTTTCCGGAAATCAGCGGAATCCGGGGTGCCTCACAGTCGCCTGTCCATACACCCATGTGTTTCATCAGAGAAAACATGCCTTCTGTGAGCTGTGCGCCATAGGCCTGCGTCAGCCGCAGACCGACCCCCATCTCGACAACCAGCGTCGGCGTCCCGATGGAATTCAGGGAATGTGCCAGCGTCGCCTCCAGTACGGTGGCCGCGCTGTGCACCCATATAAAATCAACGTTCAGATGCTGCGCGTACGGCACCAGCTTTTCTTCAAACACCTCGCTGATCCGCACCTGCGGAATCTCTGTGAGATAGAGATTGGACGCGTGTATATCGATCACCATGTCCGAACCCGCCAGATCCTGCACAATTTTCGCTGCAGCAAGCTCCGCCATGGAACCGCTCTCACTGCCCGGAAAAATCCGGTTCATATCCAGATCAAAACCCGGAATCCCCCGCTCGATGGAGTCGATCCCCAGCGGGTTCAGCGCCGGATAAATATCCACAATTCCCTGCAGCTGTTCCGGATGCGCCATCAGCCGGCGGGAAACCTCATAGCAGACATACTGCCCTTCCAGTTCATCCCCGTGCGTTCCCGTAACAATACTGAAGCGGGGCAGGCCGGACAGATCACTCTCTTCCGTATACCCTGCCGGGAGTATGCGGTGTTTTTTAATCTGAAACTTTTCCTCTACAGGAAAATCAAAAGAAACAACAGTTTGTATCATAAAAAAACTATACCTTCCAATAATAATGTTCTGCCGCGGCTGGCGCCGCGGCAGTTTTTCACTCTTCCGCCTGCGCCACCGATACCGAAACCTCCATGGTCTGCAGGGCATACGGATTTTTGAATATGCCTCTGGAAATCATGCAGTCCCGGTAATCCCGGCCATGCGAGATTTTAATGTACCCTTCATCGACCAGCAGCTGATTGGTCGGGTCGAACCCGTACCAGTATCCGCGGCAGTTGGCCTCTACCCAGGCATGGCTCTCGCCTTCACCCGGAATCAGGCCCACTGTATATCTGGCCGGCATGCCGGCCATCCGCAGCAAAGCAATCAGAACATGCGCAATATCCTGGCAGACACCGCTTTCCAGTGCTGCCGCCTGCTCCGCCGTAGTGCGCGAATCGGTTGTGCCCGGTACATAGCGGATGCGCTCTCCGGTCAGCCGGCCGTAATACAGCAGCTTTCCGTAAGGGTCCTCCGGTGCACCGGCCGCCCATTCGCGGAACAGTTCCTGCAGAACCGGTCCGGGAGCGGTCAGATCCGTCGGCACCTGGTAACGGACCAGCCCGATATCCGCCGGATCCTGCCATTCCTCGTACAGCGCACTGCCGGTTTCGACAGCTCCCTCCGTCCGGAGCAGAAACTCACGGTGCGGCTCCCGCACACATCCGTACAGCTTGCGGTTGCCGAATCCGTCCGTATCCTCGTTCAGCACAGTCTCCGGCTGTACCAAAGTATTCAGTTCCAGCACCTTCTGCCGCGCTGTATCTACCGGCAGGCAGATCATGGAGAAAAACTGGTCCTCCACTGCCTTCGAAAAATGCAGCGCCATAGTATAACTGAATGATAGTTTCATAGCATTAAAATCTGACTCACACAAACGGCGGCACGATATCCCATATCATCTTTTTGATATCTTCGTATCCCGCGTTTTCATCTTCGACCATGGCCGCTGCGTAGAGCAGCGCCACGCGATTATACGGCAGCTCCGTAGTATTGATCCGGGACACCAGCCGGCGCATTTCCCGGGTAAGTGCCTTCCGGTCCGCTTCCCTGCGCAGCTGAATATCCAGACGCTCGATCCGCCGTCCGACCTTTACGGTGTTGCGAATACCTTCGTCATCCACCTTATCATCCAGGCAGCCCCAGAATGCAAGGATCAGATCTTCCACATTCTGCAGTTCCATCAGCGGTGCCTCGCTGATCTTGCCCCGTTTCATTTCCGCCAGAGCGAGATGGATATATGCCAGCGTCTCCGATGAGATCTCATTCCGCATGATCATGGCATTATCATAGGCCCGGTAAAGATTGGAGATGATCGAGAGCGGATTTTCCGTATCGAAGGCGATGCCCCAGGCGAAATCTTCCGCGGAAGCGAAGGTATTTGCCATCCCCATTTTCCGGCATTCTTCTTCATAAACAGACGAGTCCTTGTCAATCAGCTTGTCATAGGCCGATTTATACATATGAATGGACTGGTAGACACGCTCGATATAGCGTCCCAGCCAGTACAGATTATCCAGTTTTCCTAACGTGACAGTACCCATGTGTCTTTGAAACCTCCTCCCTGCGAAGAATTAACGATGGATGAATTCGGATCCCTGGAGAACCGGGTCAGGCCGCTCTTCCAGACGCGGACGGTTTCCCCTGCCAGCACGAAGGCCCGGAGATCCGCTTTGCGCGGCACCGGTGTCACACCGTCTTCATCCAGAATGTCGAGATCCTGGAAATCGATGATCTCCTGCGCGATGAAGCGGCGCGGTTCCGTCTTGATCGCATGAATGAAATCCGCCTTCTTTTCCGCCGTCAGTGTGCTTCCGAACACGACGCCGTAACCGCCGGCTTCCGCCACATCCTTGATGACCAGATTGTCAAAATTATCCAGTACATATTTCCTGTCTTCTTCGTAATAAGGAAGATAGGTCGGCGCATTATGCGTTTTGCATTCCTCGCCCAGATAGTATTCCACCATTTTCGGCACAAAATAATAGATGCCCTTGTCATCCGCAACGCCGTTGCCCGGAGCGTTCAGCACGGCCACATTTCCCTTTTTCATGGCCTGGAACAGACCCGGCACGCCGATCAGCGATTCCGGATTGAACGCCAGCGGATCCAGATATTCGTCGGAAGTCCGCCTGTAAATGGCGCCTACACGCTGGTTTCCTGCTGCAGTCTTGAGATATACCACATCATTTTCCACGATGAGATCCGTATTGTAGACCAGGACGGTGCCGGTTTTTTCCGCCAGGTAGGAATGCTCGAAAAATGCGGCATTGTAGCGGCCCGGTGTCAGAATCACGTTGAGACCGCCGGTATTGACATAATTCATCGTTTCAAACAGCATCTCCGCATAATCGCGGTTGTCCTCCACCGGCGTATGTGCAAACGTCGCGGGACTGGCCGTCCGGCACAGATCTCTGGCGATCAGCGGATAGGAGGCGCCGGAAGGAATCCGCAGGTTATCTTCGAGAATATACCAGACGCCGTCGTTGCCCTTTACCAGATCGATCCCGGAAATATGCGAGGCGATGCCCTTCGGTGTCACCATGCCTTCGCAGGCAGCCAGATAACCGGATGAAGAGAATACGAATTCCGGCGGAATGACGCCATCCTTCACGATCTTCTTCTCCCCGTAAATGTCCTTCAGGAACATATTCAGCGCGGTGACCCGCTGGATCAGTCCCTCTTCCAGTTCCACCCATTCCTCATGTTCGATCACCCTCGGAATCGGATCAAACGGAAACAGCTGCTCCTTAAAGGTTCCGTTTTTATAAATGCCGAAACGGACACCGTATCGTTCCAGCAAATGGTTAATCGACTTGACATGTTTGTTTAATTCCTGCATACCCGGTCACTCCTTCCCATTACGGCCTGCGTGAGACGTTTGCCAAAGTCTGTATAATATTAATATTTTAGCACATTCAAGTGGTAAAATACAATAAACGGGAGCCGGCTGTTCCTGCTGACTCCCGTTTTTTTTTCTTTTTTTATGCAAACAATCCTGCGAACCAGTCTGCAATCCGCTGCAACAGCGACGGATCCGGTTCAAATTCATCCAGCGCTACCAGTACGCCCGCCAGGTCGGCCCTGGTCAGCAATGCATCCGGCTTAAGCAGTTTATTATTCCCGGAATCCGGCAGAATACCATTGCCGGCAGCCCATGCCACGGCCTCTTCCGCCCCGGCGGAAACGGTATTTCCGTCTCTGTACTCCGACAGATCCGCCGAATTTGTTTCCATATCGGCCTGTCGAATGTTCTTTTCATATCGATAGAGTATTTCGGCCAGTTCCTGTCTGGTGATCTCGTTTGCCGAGCCGAAAGCCTCTTCACTGTCTGCTGCGGAAAGGTCTTCAGACAGCGCCCAGAATACTGCGTCCCGGTAACTGTCACCGGAAGTGACATCCAGGTACCGGGCGGCCGCGCCCTTTGACGAAGCTTTTTCCGGTTCCGGGCTGTCCGCCATACCATACAGCGTTTCCAGCAGCATTGCCCTGGTAACCGTCCGGTCCGGCTCGAAGGTCTGATCCTCCCGGCCATTCATATAGCCCTTTTCCACGACTGTGCAGACATTATCAAAATACTCTGCCTCCGGATCCAGATCCGTGAAAAGAATACCTTTTCCCGCCACTGTATAATCTGCAGTTCCGCCGGAAGGCACATCCTTCAGTACCCCGACAGCCCGCAGCTGCCGTCCTTTCGGACGGAACGGCTTCCGGTAATGCTTCGCATTCTCATCCGGCTCAGAACCGTCCAGCGTATAATAAATCTCCGCGCCCGGCGTCGCGCAGGTCAGCGTCACTTTGCCGTCCTCACTCTCCGCCTCCGGCGGTTCCACCGCATACCGTTTCACCGTCTGCCTTGCCATCGGTGTCCGGGTGGCGAATTCATCGTAACCGACGACAATGAGATCCGTGTCTTCGGTAACCTTAATCGGTTTTTCATATTTCGGAGACGACAGCAGCGGATAGGTTCCGTCCGTCGTGTAATACAACGTCATTCCCTGTTCACTGGTCGAACAGACTGCAGAAACCAGGCGGTTTTCATGATCCTTTTCCACCTTGATCTCCGGTGCTGCCAGAGCCGGCAGATTAACGCCCTTATTCGGGAACGAACGATAATCCGCGCCGTTCTGCGGTGTAACGCCCCGGCGGTGCATCAGCTCTGCAACAGTGACAAATTCATAGCCCTTTTTTTTCAGAGTATCAATGGCCCGCAGAGACCCGTCCACACTGGTCGGGCTCAGATCGTGCAGGTCAACCACCGTGCCGTCGGATGCATTATTGACAATGTTGCGGTACACGATATCCGCGTCAATGTATTTCCAGTCAAAGGAATCCAGATTCCACAGAATGATAGGCATATTCAGTGCCCGCCGGATTTCCGGAGTGCACTCTCCGTGAGGCGGCCGGAACATATCCCGGTATTCCCCTCCCATGCGCTCAAACAGCAGCTTTTCCACATTGACGACCTGAAGCTTGATCTCTTCCGGCGTGGATTCATCCATATCGATATGATAATAGGAATGGTTCCCCAGCTGATGGCCTTCCCGGATCATGCGGTCCGCCAGGTTTGCGAAGTGTTCAATACCGTATTTTCCATACTGCGTATCCAGCAGACCGGTCATGAAGAACGTGACATGTGAATCCCGCTCTTTCAAACCGTCCAGCAACGCCTCCGTAGCTTCGGACGGGCCGTCATCATAGGAAAATGCCATAAGCTTGGATGGAGTTTCCGCACTTTTGCTTTCCTCACTGTTCTCCTGATCAGGCGCTGCCATTGAAAAACAAGGCAGCATTAACAAAATCAACAGCACAGAAATCATCCGTGCCGTCCATTTCCGAACAAACTGTTGCATTTTTTGTATTTCCCCGAAATACACCCTCTGCTTTTTAACCATCTGCAGAGTGACTTGAAAAATAAGTAATAGTTACCGGTCCGGTGAAACGGCCGCCTGATCCGGTTACGGTTCCCGGACGAGCAGTATCACACATTCCATCCGGACGGTATGGCAGAACTGATCGATCATTTTGATCCGCCGGATCCGGTATTGTCCGGATGCCGTCAGCTGCTTCAGATCCCTGGCCATGGTCGCCGGCTCGCAGGAAACGTAGATAATCCTGGACGGCGCCGCCCGGTTCACCGCTTCGATGAGTTCCTCCCGGCAGCCGGCCCGCGGCGGATCCAGAATGACCACATCCGGACGGATCTGCTGCTCTTCCAGCTGCAGGATCTTCTCCTCGGCCTTGCCGCGGATAAACTGAATATTGACCAGTCCGTTAATTACCGCATTGCGGTTGGCGTCGATCACGGCGCTCTTCACCGATTCGATTCCCCAGACATACTTTGCCTGCCGCGCGCAGAAAATACCGATGGTGCCCACACCGCAGTACAGATCAAAGACCACATCCTCCGGTCCGATGGCGGCAAATTCCAGGACCGTATTATACAACACCTCTGTCTGCGCAGGATTCACCTGATAAAAAGACTGCGGCGAAATCTCAAAATTCATCCCCAGGAGTGTATCATGAATCACCTCGCCGCCGGCGATGACTTCCGTCTTCGCGCCCGGCGCGGCGATATTTTTATTCGTATTGTATTCCAGTGCCAGGCTGCGGAACTCGTACTCCTCCGTATCCAGCACTTCGCTGAGAATATCCGCCAGCAGCTGGGCTTCCGGAAGTTCCCTGCCGTTTATGGTAATGATCACCATTACCTCGCCGCTTTCCCATCCGGTGCGGACCGTCATGCGGCGCAGCAGGCCCTTTCCCGTGCGCTCGTTGTAAATGCTGATGCCGGACTCCCGGATGAACTGCCGGAGGCCCTCCGCCGCCAGATTCGCTGCCGGAGACTGGATCATGCAGTGTTCCGTTTCGACAACCTGCCGGGATCCCCGGTCATAAAAACCGGCCAGCGGGCCCTTCGTTCCGTCCGCACGCCGGCCCATGCCGGCCGCATATTCCGCCTTGTTCCGGTAATACCACGGGTATTCCATCCCCGCCGGCTCCTCCGCTGCGGGAATGTCCCCGCCGCAGATTCTCTCCAGCTTATCCTTCAGCTGCCGGTCCTTCAGACGCAGCTGGGCGTCATATGCCATATTCTGCAGAGAGCACCCGCCGCACCGGCCAAAGACCGGGCAGGGCGGCTCTGTCCGCTCCGGGGAAGGGTGCTGTATCTGCAGCACCTTCCCGCGGGCGATATTTTTCCTGATACCTGTAATCTCGATCTCTGCCTCGTCTCCCGGAACCAGGCCCGGCACAAACACCACCATGCCGTCGGCGCGGCCGATGCCCTCACCGGAGGTACTGACATCCGTGATCGAAATACTGTATTTCTGTCCTGTTTCCACGAAAAACCTACTTGGACGCCTGATCCGCCGCCTTCACGGCCTTCACAATATCTGCCGCCGTGATGCCGTATTCCTTCATCAGTTCCGCCGGCTTTCCGGACTGTCCGAAACGGTCCTGGACGCCGACCATGGTTACCTTTACCGGGCAATGTGCCGCAGTCACGGAAGCGACCATGGAACCCAGCCCGCCGATCACGGAATGTTCCTCCGCAGTGATGATGCTCTTTGTTTCTTTTGCCGCTTTGATCACAGCTTCCTCATCCAGCGGTTTGATGGTGTGCATATCCAGTACGCGCACCTTCCTTTTCCAGTTCTTCCGCAGCCGCCAGCGCTTCGCTGACCATGAGTCCGCAGGCGATCACCGTATGATCCGTGCCTTCCCTGGCCGTAATGGCTTTTCCAAGCTCCACGCCCTTTGTCTCATCATAGATCTGCGGCACTGCCAGTCTTCCCAGGCGCATGTACACCGGGCCCTTCAGAACGGCCGCCTGAGCCAGCAGCCTTCTGGTAGACATGGCGTCAGCAGGATGTATGACAGTCATGCCCGGAATCACGCTCATGAGCGCAATATCTTCAATGCACTGATGGCTGGCGCCGTCTTCCCCTACCGTGATGCCTGCGTGTGTCGCGCAGATTTTGACATTGGCCATCGGATAACCGATGGAATTACGGATAATTTCATAGGCTCTGCCGGCTGCGAACATCGCGAAAGTGCTCGCGAACACAATCTTGCCGGACATCGCCAGGCCGGCTGCCATGCCCATCATATCCGCTTCGGCAATGCCGGCGTTGAAGAAACGTTCCGGAAACTTTGCCTTAAAATCCTTGGTCATGGTGGATTTGGAGAGGTCCGCGTCCATGACAATGATGTTTTTGTTCTCGGCGCCCAGTTCCACCAGGGCGTCGCCGTATGCCTGACGGGTCGAGATCTTGTCTGCCATTACCATGTACCTCCCAGTTCTTCCACTGCCTGCTTCGCCTGCTCATCGTTCGGCGCCTTTCCGTGCCAGCCGGCTTCATTTTCCATAAAGGAAACGCCTTTGCCCTTCACGGTCTTCGCCACGATGACCTGCGGTTTCCCTTCCACGGTCCGCGCTTTCTGCAGAGCCGCCTCAATCTGTTCCAGGTCGTGCCCGTCGATCATCTGTACATCCCAGCCAAAGGCCGCGAATTTTTCATCGATCGGCGTTACTTTCATGACTTCATCGTTCGGTCCGTCGATCTGCAGTCCGTTCCAGTCCACGATGGCAGTCAGATTGTCCAGTTTATAATGTGCTGCCGACATGGCCGCTTCCCATACCAGACCTTCCTGAATCTCGCCGTCGCCCAGCAGCGCGTACACCCGGCTGCCGGTGCCGTCAATCTTATCGGCGAGGGCCATTCCCACTGCCGCGGAAATACCCTGGCCGAGGGAACCGGTGGACATATCCACGCCCGGTACTTTCTTTTTATCCGGATGTCCCTGCAGCATACTCCCGATCTTACGAAGATTCAACAGCTCTTCCTTCGGGAAAAATCCGCGCTCCGCCAGCACTGCGTAAAGCGCCGGAGCCGCATGCCCTTTGGAAAGAACAAAACGATCCCGGATTTTCCGGTCCGGATCCGCCGGGTCAATATTCATTTCCTGAAAAAACAGATACGTCACCAGATCCGCCGCGGACAGGGATCCGCCCGGATGGCCGGATGCCGCGGCATGCACCTGACGGATGATGTCAATCCGTACATCCCTGGCTTTTTCTTTCAGCATTTCAAAATCAGTCGCCATGGTTACTCTCCCTTCATGGTTTATATACATTGATCAATTATATCAGTTATCCTGATCCGCTTCAACGAAAGGAATCTTAAGAACGCAGTTCTCCCGGTCATTCGGCCGGACTCACTGCTTTCTGCCGTGAAGGATCACTTTGACCATGAACACCGGCAGCTGCATCATTCTCTTATACCGGCTCGGCTCCTGGATCAGCCGGTACAGCCATTCCAGCCCGTGGTTCCGGTAGAACTCCGGTGCTCTCTTTAAATTGCCGGAGAATACGTCCAGGCTGCCGCCGACACCGATGGCCCCGCCGCAGCGCAGTTCTTTCCGATATTTTTCAATAAACTGTTCCTGTTTCGGTGCACCCAGCGCGACACAGAGGAAATCCGCTCCGCTTTCGTTGATCTCACGGACGATTTCCTCTTCCTCTTCCGGTTTGAAGTATCCGTTGCGGGTCCCCGCCACTTTCAGAGCCGGATACTTTTTCTGCAGATTCCGTGCCGCATCCCGCGCGACACCCGGTTTGCTGCCGAAAAAGAACACGGACTTCCCGTTCTTTTCCAGATAATCGAGGATGTCCATCAGAAAATCGATGCCGGTTACCCGCTCTTTCAGCGGATGCCCTATGATCTTTGACGCATACAGCAGTCCTACGCCGTCCGGCAGGATGATATCCGCCCCGCTGATCAGCGTTTTCAGGCTTTCATCTTTGTTTGCCGCAAGGACAATTTCCGGATTCGGGGTAACGATCATGGTCAGTCCCGGTTCCGGGAACTTTTCTTCAAATAATGCCATGGCCTGCCCACTGTCGATCAGGTCCATCGGCACGCCCAGGATCTTTACTCTGTTTTCATTTTCCGCATTCATCAAATATTTCCCTCAACAATTCCACATTCTGTTCCGCCGCTGCCTGCAGGCGGTCTCTCGTCCGGCAGATCGTATCCACATACAGGTCATATTCCTGCATGAACGCATCAATCTTCGCTTTTGCGCGGTCCACATCGAGATCCTCCACATCGCCCAGGGAAGGCATGGAAAGCAGCTCCAGATAATCTCTGACTTTGGGATCATAAATCATTCCCAGAGAAGGCACTCCCATATCCGCTGCAAAGATCAATGTATGAAGGCGCATGCAGAGCATGAATTCCGCCGCTTCCGTAATCCGCATCAGTTCGCCGGTACTGTACCGCTTCTCCAGCAGGTACGCCGGCGATTCCATCGCATCCATGATCCGGCGGCTCACGGTCTTGTCCTCCGGATTCTGCATGATGACGAACACGATATTAAAATGATATTTTGTATAAATGTAATCGCAGAGCGCTGCTGCCCGCTGCGGGAAATCCGGTGAAGCGGCCTGCCAGCTCCGCACGGAAACGCCGGCAAACGGCACACCGGAAGGAATACCTTCCGCGGCAAAGAGTTCTTCCTGTGTGGCTGTATTTTCAGGATCAATCCGGTAAGTAAATACCGTATCCGCAGTCACATGAAGGTCTTTCTCCGTCACGCCCATCCGCTCCAGTTCATGCGCGGACTGCGCGTCCCGCAGTGTAATGAGATCCGCCCGGTTGACCGCCCGGCGGACCATCTTCCGGTTCAGCGGCGACTGTACCGGACCGATGCCGTTGGAATACAGCACGACTTTCTTCTTCATCCATTCCGCTGCGAAAATAATGGCCAGATAATACCACAATGACTTTGCGGAGGTTTTATCCTGCAGCAGGCTGCCGCCTCCGAACAGGAGAATATCACAGCGTTTCAGCGCCCGCAGCACCTGCAGAACGCGAAACCGGTCCACCATGGCAAATTCATACAGCCCGGCACAGCGTTCCGGTTTATAAATCAGCGCCTCTGCGGAAATATTGCCGCCCAGGCTGCGGACATTCGCGTACGTTGAGCTCAGAATCGCCTCGTCTCCGGAATTATAAAACCCGTAATAGCCGCTCATCAGTACATGAATCCGTTTCTGCACGGCAGTTTCATACACCGCACAGTAATCATCCGTCATCTTTTTTACGGAATAATGCTCCATTACCACCTGCCGGCCGTACGCGCCAACCGCTTTCCGCTCCTCTTCAGAGAGAGAAAACAAATGCAGAATATTCTGGAGAAGGAGTTCTTCCTGCGGCAGTTCACAGCCGCGGCAGCAGAAATTGGTCTGCTGTCCCACGGCCAGCTTATCCGGCGTAAATGGTCCGATATAGCCTTCATTGCCTGCTACAATCACCGGTTTTCCGCCGCTCATTGCTTCCAGGGCCGCCCGGCTGACGCCCACAAAAACGTCCGCCGCCGCGACAATCCGGTGGATATCGGTTCTGGCGCCGGGCATGATGATACACTGCCGGCCGAGATTCCGATTGACTGCCTGTGCCTGTTCGTACAGTTCATCGAACACATCGCCGCCCCCGGCGATCAGAAGCTGTATGCCTTCGATCCTCTCCGCCAGAGCCGGCGCGATGGCGATCAGCTGCCGGGCCGCCATGGCCCGGGATTCATCCATCCGGCTCACATAGGAAAGGACCGGCGCATCCGGATCCATGCCGAATTCTTCCATAATTCCGCCCGGCGTTGTTTCCGGCGAAAAGGTCCCGGTATCAATGCCGTTGATCGTCACACTGATCTGTTCCGAAGGCAGACTGTATTCATCCATCAGATACTGCCGGATATCCTCCGACACGGCAATGGTATACTCGCCCCAGTCCGTAAGCCGGCGGTTCACCGGCGTCACTTCAAAAACCCAGTGGGCCGTTGTGACAAACGGAAACTCCAGTGAACGGCGCACCAGCCCTGTGATGAACGCAGGGATTCTGGCGTGCGCATGCACGAGATCCGGCTTTTCCTCCCGGATCAGCTGCTTCAGAAGACGGTACGAACGCAGCATATTGCGGGGATCCCGGTCATGCAGAGGGATCTTTACATGGCGAATGCCGAAGGCTTCCGCTTCCGGCACAAATACCCCGCCATTGGATGCCAGCACAACCTGCCAGCCCCGCCTGGTCAGTTCCCTGGAAAGCTCCATGATATGGGTCTCGGCTCCGCCGATATCCATGCTCATGGTCACCATCAGGATTTTTCTGCTCATAACTATTTGATCTCCGTAATCATAGCCGTGAATTTGGCGTATTTCGTCCTGGCCTCCAGTCTGGAGTTGGCACTGATTTCATGCGTGCCATTGACAAAATGCCTGCCGTTGGTGGTTTCCACCGGGGTTTCCACGGTAAGGAACAGATCGTACCGTCCTTCCTCTTCGCCGATTGCAAATTCTCCGGCCGTATTCCGTACCGCCGTGGTTGCCTGCACTGCTTCCACTTCCTTAATTGTGCCGATGCAGACACTGTCCTTACTGTCATAAATCGCATCGCCTTCCTGAATCGCATCCACAGTATACGGACGCACGTTTTCAATCCGCACGGAATAGGTCAGCATGGACTGGTCCACGCTCTTTTCCGCTTTGTCGACAACGCCCAGACGGGCCACGATTACCACGATCACCAGCAGCGCCAGGATCAGGACAATCAGATCCACCAGATTAACTTTGCCGCCGACGCGGCCGTTTTCATCGATAAATTTCATCAGTCATCGCTCCTGTCCATTGAAATAAGATAACCACTGCCGGAATAGCCCGGTCCCACCACGCTCATTTCCGTACCGACCGCCAGGTCATAGCCGGAGGTGGTGGTGATCTTCGTGCCGTCATCGATACACTCCGCCTGCATGGTTACAACTGCGGAGATCTTGCCCGGGATTTCACTTTCCACAACTCTCTGCTCTTCGTAGTTTTCCACGGTCTGTATGCATGGAATGTATTCCGCGGAAACGACTTCTCCAAGCTCCTGCTTCTTTACTTTGTCAATAATCTTATCGCCCGGCTGGAACTTGCCTTCCATATTTTCATCCATCCTGGTAAGTTCCATCGTGTACGTCTGCATGATGGTCCCCCCGGTTCCGCCGCGGTGATTTTTATAATATACAAACCCGAGAGCGAGCAGGATCACCAGCAGGATCACAATGATATCAAACAAGCTCACCCTGAACTTTCTGTTTCCGGTCTTGATTTCCATTAATTAACTCCTTTCTCCTGCCCGCGCAGGCGGTCCATCCGGCAGAATATCGTGCTTAAAGACAGATAGACCCAGAACATCAGCATGACCCGGTAATTATAGAATGAATAATCCGTCATACTCTGCACCAGAAATCCTCCTATTCCGGATAAGGACGAAATCTGCAGCAGCTTCGCCGTCCGGTCCTGCTCTCTGGAAAGTGCCGAGCAGGTGGTGCGGATGAACACGATTATTATAATGGCAAACAGAATGATCCCGCAGATGCCGGTGTCGCAGATGATCTGCAGATACAGATTGTGCGAATGCGGCGCGGCAATCGTATTGTAGCTGTACGGAGGATATACCATATTAAAGGCTTCCGTGCCCGGCCCGATGCCGGTAAACCAGTAATCCTTCAGCATGGAGAGCACGCCCATCCAGATGGACACCCGGTATGACGTCGAGGAATCGGACAGATTGCCGATACTGGAAAACCGGTCGATGATCGTTTCGGGAGAAATAATCATCAGCGCGACCGCCCCGAGAATCATCAGGAAAATCGTCCGCCGGTCCAGTAAAATCATGAACACAAATGCAGCGAACAGCAGTCCCAGCCAGCCCCCTCTGGAATAGGTAAAAATCATACAGGCGCACATGACGCAGAACGCTGCGAAATAGCCGGCTTTTTTCAGCCAGCTCTTCGCTGCCAGCGTGCAGGCGGCCGCCAGCGGAATCACCAGCAGAAGATATTCGGACAGTACGTTCGGATTCTGCAGCGTGGAATATACGCGGCTCGAAATGTCACTGAACATATCTTCATCAATCCAGGTTTCCGTGCCGGAAGTCCCGAAATAATGCTGGTACACGCCGTACAGTGCCACCAGAAGGCCCGCTGCCACCAGTCCCTCCACCAGAATCTTCAGCTTTCCGTAGGAATCCACGGAAAATTCCAGGACAAATACAAATAAAATAAATGCCGATGTGAGCAGCCCGATGAACAGGCTGCCGGACACCGTTACAGAAGTAAACGTCGCCGTCAGATAAAGAATCGCGTACAGGAAAATATAGCGATTAATGGCGCCGCCCTGCAGTCTCTTCTCCGGATGCACCCCGAGGCAGACCAGCGTTGTGCCGAATCCCATAAGCACGAGGGCCAGCACCGCCATGGTCGGAATCAGCGGCGCCAGAACCACCGCCGGCAGTGCCCATACAAACGGCATGGAAAATATGCTGTCCCGAAACAGGACGTTGAGCTTCAGCTTTGCGAACAGCGCTGCCCAGGCATCCCGGATTCTGGAAAAGAACCTGAAAAACAGGCTGGATCCGGTCAGCTGTTCCTCCGGCTTCACCTTCAGAAAAGCCGTCACAATCAGGCTGTTTTTCCAGTGTTCTCCGAACCAGTTGCCGATCGCGGCGAAAAACCGGTACACCAGACTGGATTTGATATTATCTGTCATTCTACTCTCCCGTCATTCGCTGCGGGAACGCCGCAGCACAATGTCAAAAGCCATATCCGCCTCCTGCAGGCGAAGCAGCTTTGCCAGAACAAAAAACACAATGACTCCGGCTGCGGCAGGCACCGCGAGCACCAGGAGTTTGCCGGCTATTCCGCCGGCCAGCGGCGCCAGGGCTGCGGCGCAGAAATACACCAGAATGCCCATCACAGCGGCTGCCGCCGTCATTTTCAGCAGATCCAGCAGGAACGGTACAGAAAGAAAACCTTCCTTCCTCCGCTCCAGCGGAATCATTAATATAATCGCATTGACCGTGCCCGCTGCCGCCGAAGCCAGCGCCAGACCGGCCACACCGAACGGCCCGATCAGCAGCTTGCAGAGCACGATGTCCGCCGCGATCGCGACAGCCCCTGCCAGCAGCGGCGTCCGGCCGTCCTGCCGGGCAAAATAAACCCGGCTCAGAATATTCTGTACCGCGTAACCGATCATACCCGGACTCATCCAGAGCAGCGCCGCGGCAGTAACAGTGATATCCTCTCCGACGAACTCCCCGCCGCCGTAGACCAGATCAATGAGTCCGTAGGAAAGCGCCATCACGCCCGCCATCATTGGCAGTACAAAAAACAGTGACGCATGCATCGTTCCCCGGACCGTTTCCTGAAAAGCTTCCTTTTCACTGGACGCCTCCAGCCGGGACAGCTTCGGGAATATTACATTGGTCACGGATAATATAAACACGCCGATGATCATCAGATACAGGTTGGTGCTGTACTCGATCTGGGATACTCCGGATCCGCCTCCCAGAAAAGAGGCAAATCTGGAATTGACTGTCAGCATCACCGGCTGCACCCAGGTGCTGACCATTACCGGCAGCATCAGAGTGAAGACCTTTTTCATCTCCTCTGTTTTCAGCTTCAGAGACGGCCGGTACCGGAAGCCCTTCTTCCGCAGTGAAGGAATCTGGATCAGCGCCTGCAGGGACCAGCCCACCAGAAACGCCACCGCCAGGCCGTAAATGCCGAACCGCTCATTCAGAAGCGGATAGTAAGCGATGATCACCAGATTCGATACCACGCTGATCAGCGCGGGAATATTGAATTCATCAAAGGACTGCAGCAATCCTACAAAAGCATAGGCTACCCCGGTGAAGAAAATCGTCGGGAACATGATCCTGGTCAGATCAGCGCATAAAGACGCAGTCTCTGTATCATACCCCTGCGCAAAGAGCGTGACAAGGGGATCCGCCAAAATAATGCCCGCAGCGGTCATGAGCAGCGTCAGAAGCCCCATGACGGTAATGAAATTGCCGGCGAACCGGTCGGCCTGTTCCCGCCCCTTTTTCTCCAGTGCTTCCGTAAAAACCGGAATAAAGCTGGCCGCAATGGCGGACGCAAACAGCGTATCAAAAAATACCCGGGGGATGCGGCTGGCCGTCAGAAACGCATTGGCGTACATGCCGGTACCGAAGGTGACCGCCAGCAGACGGTCCCGCAGCAGGCCGAGCAGTTTGCTGGCCAGTGTGATCAGCATGACCCCGCCTATGACCCGGGCCTGTTTCTTTTCTCCGTTTGACATAATTTATTCTTTCTCCAAAGCGGCACTCAGGATTTTCGCCATCTGGCCCCTGGTCAGCGCGCTCTTCGGATCGATCTTCCCGCCGGAGCCGCTGACAATCCCCAGGCCAACCAGAGTGGCTGCAGGCTTCATGGCGTACGAAGCAATCTTTGAACGGTCGCTGAATGCATTCAAATCATTATAATCAAAATCATAGGTAATGCCGTCCCGGCTGAGATACCGGCTGACAAAGGCAAAGGCCTGCTCTCTGGTCACAGTGGCTTCCGGAGAAAACTTCCCGCCTCCAGTACCCAGCGCAATGCCCAGTGCCGACGCCCACTTCACGGCTCTCCCGTAATAGGAGGATTCTTTCACATCGGAGAACGGCAGCCATCCCACCACAGGCGGAGAACCTGCCGCCCGGTACAGCATGAGCATGAAATCACCGCGTTTGATCTTCGCGTCCGGCGCGAAGGTCCCGTCCGGTCTGCCGTTCACTACTTTTTTATCCAGCAGATCCTGAATATAGTAATCTGCCCAGTGTCCCTGCGTGTCCTTAAACGCGCCTTTCACTGTAATATTAAAGGTAACCGCCTGGCCGCCGCACTGCACCGTCAGGGTGCCTTTCCCCGCAGCCCGGCCGGACATCACGACCAGCCCGTCCCGGGTCACCGATCCCAGATTCTCCGACAGTCCGTAAACCTGCGAAGTCGTACCGATGATCACCGGCATCCCGTAATAGGTGCCGGAGGAGGTGACCTGCGCCGACTCGCCGCGCTTCAGCACCAGATTTTTAGCGGTTGACCCCTTTACTTTTGTCGTCAGCGTGCTGAGCCGGTTCACGACCGTAATGCCGCCGGAACCTTCCGCGCCGGTGGATTCTGAACGGAGGGCAAAACGTGCCTCCGTAGCTGTCCACGGGGCTGTATAGGTTTTGCCGCTCAGTATACCCAGTCCTTCCGTCTGGCTGATTTTCACATCGCCGGGAACCGGTACCGGATCATAAGCCCCGTCCGTCGCCGTCGGTTTCAGCGACACACTGCTGCCCTGGTACAGGATCAGGCCGTTATTCTCCAGAAACAGGTGCTCCGCTATGCCGGATGCCATGGTCTCCGCCACGAACAGAATGTACGAGGCGCAGCTTGCTTCCGTACCGTTGGAAGGCTGATTCTGCAAAGTCGCTTCCGTATCGCCCGGATTCTGCATGGAAAGGGTCGTGGACCCGCCGCCGTCCAGATTGACCGCGGAGGTGCAGCCCAGTGCCTTCAGCTCCGCCGCCAGCTGCGCCAGAGTCAGGCCGTTGGAATACCCGGACTGCCGCCCGTCAAGTGTATAGAATACCATCGTTCCGTCGGCCCGTATGCCCGCCGCGCTGCGCGGATTGCGTCCGGAAATGGCGCTGTCCCAGCCGGACTGCGCAGTCACCGCGCCGTCTCTGATCAGCACATCCCCGCCGCCGCAGGCCCACAGGCAGTTCTCCAACGTTTCATTGCCCCAGGAGGAAGTCGTCAGTGTCACGGTATCGCCTACGGCAAATTTTTCGTATTCCTCCCGCATGCCGGAACTGCTGTCTGCCGTCAGCACCATGCAGCCCTTTCCGATATCCAGCGGATATACGGATTCCAGCTTTTCCGTCACTTCCAGCGTCATCGTGCCGCTGGTCTTCATCGTGCCCTCTTTAATCCGGAACCGGACATACCATCCGTTGGACGAAGTATGTGAATCCACCGTGGAAAAATATTCATCCAGCAGATACATACCGGCACCGTCTTCCCGGTGTTTGTTAAAATGCGTCAGCTGCGCTGTTTTCCCGGCATTGGACGCCCCCGGCGCACCGCCCCGGTTGGTCAGCGTAATCTGCACTGCCGTGAAATCCAGAATCTCAGCGGTGCCGTCCTCCTTAATACAAAAGGAAGAAAAACCCTCCGGGCTGGACTTGTACTGCCCGTTTTCCACGACAATCCCCAGCGGGATC
>JAFWDF010000093.1 GCA_017534025.1 Bacillota bacterium | reverse complement strand
GTGCCGGGGGATGATATCGTTGGTTTTATTACCAAAGGGAAAGGCGTCACGGTGCACCGCAGAGATTGTCCGAATGTGAAATCACTGAACCTGGAGGATCCGGACCGCTTTGTGGAAGTATCCTGGGGCGACATCAGCAAGCAGCCCCGCATGTTCGAAGCGGACGTCACCATTCTCGGGGAAGACCGGAAAGGGATGTTTGCCGATATTTCCAAAGTCTGCGCGGATATGGACGTGCACATTACCGCTGTTAACGGACAGTCCAACAACGATAATACCGCCCAGATCACGATTACGCTGTCGATTACAAACGTGAATCAGATTTCGCAGATCATGAACCGGCTGCGGTCGATCAAGGGCGTCATCGAAGCGAGAAGAGGCATCGCTGCCACACAGTGATTGAAGAATAGCTGACAGTGTTTCTGCAGAAAAAGGGAGCTGGAATTATGGATTTAAAATTATTTTATACCGGACCGATGCAGGTCAACACCTATCTGTGTGTAAATGAAGAGACGAAAAAAGGATTCCTCGTGGATCCGGGCGGCCCGAGCATGGCGCTGGATCAGTATCTGGAATCCAATGATTACGATATCGAATACATTATCCTTACTCACGGACACGGAGATCATATCTGCGGGGTGCCATATTACAAAGAAATGTTCAATTGCCCGATTGTCGGGCACAGGGACGACATTTACCTTTTTAATGACGCTAAGGAGAATCTTTCGACGGCTTTCATGGGCGCGCCGATTGAGTTTATTCCGGACATCTTCGTGGAAGACGGGGATATGATGGAGATTGCGGGAATGAAGCTGCTGATCCTGCATACGCCGGGCCATACGCCGGGCGGTATATCCATTCTGATCGGAAATATTCTGTTCAGCGGCGATACACTGTTTGCTGATTCCATCGGCAGAACGGATTTCAAGGGCGGCTCCTTTGCCGTTCTGAAAAAAGCCGTTCATACGAAATTATTTGTGCTGCCGGATGATACCTTTGTTCTTCCGGGGCATATGGGAACGACAACCATCGGACATGAAAAAAAATACAACCCGTTTTTATAAAATCGATTTAAAGAATCATCCCAGCGCCTATGAGCTGCAGGAACTGATCAAGGAATTTCTCCGGCCTTCAGATTTCTACATTCTGAACGGGCAGTTCGCGAACAGGGAGAGCTCGGAAGACGGACCGGAGAACAGTGAAATGGTTCTGCTTGAAATTCCGGACCGGGAGATGGGCAGGGATGATGCCAAGCGGTATCTGTTCAATCTTCTCCGGGACCTGACCGGATACGCACCGAAGTGGGGGACACTTACAGGCGTGCGGCCGGCCAAGCTGGTCAATGAACAGATGTATCTGAAGGGCAAAAGCGAAGAGGAAGTCCGGGCGCTGTTCCGGGACAGCTATTACGTTTCCGAGGAAAAGATCGATCTGGTCATGGAAACCTGCCGCGTGCAGAGTCCGGTTACCGCGGAACCGGCAGGCAATACTGTCGGCGTATACATCGGCATTCCGTTCTGTCCGACACGCTGCCTGTACTGTTCCTTTACCTCGAACCAGAAAGACTATTCGGAAGTGAAGCGGTATCTTGCAGCGCTGCACCGGGAAATCGATGCGGTAGGAACCCGCCTGACCGGACTGGGGGTGCTCCCGGAGAGCATTTATTTCGGCGGCGGTACGCCGACCACTCCGGAGGCGCCGGATCTGGATGCGCTTCTGGCACGGACGGAATCCCGGTTTGATCTCAGCGGCCTGAAGGAATACTGTGTGGAAGCGGGCAGGCCGGATACGATTACGGCGGACCGTCTCCGGGTGCTGAGAAAGCATCCGGTTACCCGCATCAGTATTAATCCGCAGTCCATGAATGACGAAACGCTGGAACGCATCGGACGGACCCACCGGTCCGCGGACATACGGGAAGCTTTTGCGCTGACAAAGCGGGAAGCTCCGGATCTGCTGGTTAATTCCGACATTATTGCCGGGCTGCCGGGCGAGGACCGGGCCATGTTCCGGCAAACGTTGGAATCTCTGCTGGAGCTGGGACCGGATAACATTACCGTACACACCCTGGCCGTAAAGCGGGCTTCCAGGCTGCGGGAAATGGACGCCGAATATAATTACGGCAGGACAGATGAAGTCGGCCTGATGGTGGGAGATGCCCGCCGCATGCTGGCGGAGGCAGGTTACAGGCCGTACTATATGTACCGGCAGAAGCATATGACCGGCAATTATGAAAATGTTTCCTACGCGAAACCGGGTACGGAATCCATTTATAACATCCGGATTATGGACGAGCATCAGACAATAGCGGCACTGGGCGCCGGCGGGATCAGCAAGGCGTACCACGGTGCGGAAAACCGGCTGGTCAGAGTGCCGAATGTCTCCAATTATGACATTTATATACAGAGAATTGGGGAAATGATTGAACGGAAAGAGCAGAAACTCTACGTTCCGTTTGAATAAAAGTTATGGAAATGAGGTGGCAGAAATGCTGACAAAAGCGCCGAAAGGCACCCGCGATGTTCTGGCGGATGAGTCGGTAAAATGGCAGTATATTGAGAATACATTCCGGGAAATCTGCAGACGGTACGGAATCCGGGAGACCAGGACACCGGTGTTCGAACACACGGAACTCTTTCAGAGGGGTGTGGGCGATACCACGGATATCGTGCAGAAGGAAATGTATACTTTTGAGGATCACGCAGGCAGAAGTATTTCTCTGAAGCCGGAAGGCACAGCCGGCGTGGTGCGTTCCTATGTGGAACATAAATTGTATGCCGGTGTGAATCCGGTGAGGGAATGCTATATCATTCCGTGCTTCCGTTATGAGCGTCCGCAGGCCGGCCGGCTCAGGGAATTCCACCAGCTGGGGGTCGAAATATTCGGTACCGACAGTATGATGGCGGATGCGGAAGTGATTGCGCTGGCCATGGATTTCTTTGAAGAACTGGGCGTCGGAGAACTGGAACTGCGGATCAACAGCATTGGCTGTCCGTCCTGCCGGGCGAAATACCGGGAAGCACTGCAGGATTTCCTGCGTCCGAATCTGGACCGGCTGTGCGAAACCTGCCGGGACCGCTTTGACAAGAACCCGATGCGGATTCTGGACTGCAAGGTGCCGGAGGATAAGGAAATCGTGAAGGATGCTCCGCTGATGCTGGATTATCTTTGCGAAGACTGCAGC
>JAFWDF010000092.1 GCA_017534025.1 Bacillota bacterium | reverse complement strand
TGTCGACGCCGTAGAACTGCGTCCGGCCAAAACCGGCGCCGATCTGCAGGAAGAATTTCGTTCCGTAGGAATGCAGGTCTTCTACGACTTTTTTCAGGGGTCCCATAAAGATATCTTCATATTCATACAGGAAATGGCTTCCGTTTTTGATCTGGGTCACGCCGGGGATGATCAGCGCGACGCCGCCTCTTGCCCGGTCTCTGTAGTAGTCGCCGATCTCGGGGACGAAAGAATTGCTGTCATGCCCGAAAGGCGATGTGCCGCCCATGGCGCAGAGAATGACACGGTTTTTCAGAGTAACATTGCCGATGGTGATCGGCTGAAACAACGGAGAATATTTCGGATCCATACATGCGCTCCTTTCCGTCAGAGGGAGTAGATTTGTTAAGATAATCTATTATACCTTTTTTTTCGCGGCCGGACAACTGCGAGTGAAAAGTTTTTCGTTTTTTGGTTGCCATATGTCTCAGCCGACAGTAAAATAAGTAAGGCAAGAAATAACCGGGGAGAATACCATGAGTGTTACATACCACGCATATCAGAACCGCAATTTCCGGTTTAACGATTACGAAGCGATCTCGCAGCAGTGGCGGGATGCCTTTTCCGGATACGATCCCTCGCGGATCGCCCGCATCCTGCATCTTGACTTTAACGACCGGTATCTTTATATTGTCTACTTCGGACAGCGTTACCGGCTCTCCCTGTTCTTAGGGACGCTGGAAAAAGAGCGGGAGGACGGTACGTGGGATAATGACCTGATGTTCAACGAGAGCATGGTGATCTACCATCTGCTGACGTATACGGCAGATCATCCGGCAGTGTCAGGAAGCTGGGTATCTTTTGAAGCGCTTGACGGCGTCGTGTCCCGCAGGAACCGCGGCGGCGATCCTATCCTGGATCCGTTTTCGGCGCATTTTGCGGGCAGAGTGTCTGCGTTGTCCGCGGCATGCAGGACCCTCGCCCGGGAAACCGGCGGCGAACAGATCGAAAAAGGCGATATTGCTTACCGTTTCATTGTGTTCCCGCAGGTCAGCCTGCAGTTCGTATTCTGGGACCGGGACGATGATTTCCCTGCGCAGACCCAGATCTTTGCGGACAGCAGGGTGACGGATTTCATTCATTATGAAACGCTGGGTTGCGTAATATCGGACCTTCTGGAAAAAATAACGGCTGCGGAGCCGGATCAGCCCGGCCGCGGCGGACCGGAATAAAAAGCCTAATCATAAGAACAGGAGAAAAAGCATGTATACATTATGGGAGAATCTGAAACTGGCAAAAGCGTACCGCTGGGCGGAGCTTTCCCGGCCCGTATGCGGGGACGGATGCGGGACGTGTGAAACGCATATCAATTTCCCGGCCCATGCCATCCCCGGCGCGGAACAGTCCGGAGA
The DNA here is from genome assembly GCA_017534025.1 of Bacillota bacterium. Taxonomy (GTDB): domain Bacteria; phylum Bacillota; class Clostridia; order Peptostreptococcales; family Anaerovoracaceae; genus RUG708. The sequence continues at coordinate 3,348 of JAFWDF010000092.1, read as the reverse complement.
CTATACTGTCGACGATCTGGTATTTCCGCTGTGCGTAATCGATATTTCCGAAAAAACGGCGGCAGACCCTTCCTGCACTGTGACCGTTGATGATATCAGGGCCTATGAGGCTGAGTACGGGCCGATACCGGATGAGGCTTTTGTTGCCCTGAAGAGCATGCGCGGGGATGACATGCCGGAAACCGGTTCGCCGGACACTGCAGAAGAGCAAAAGAAAAGGCCTTCCGGATGGTCTCCGGAAGCGCTGCGGTATATTTTTGAGGAGCGGGATGCTTCCGCCGCCGGACAGCAGACCGGGAATGACGGCCCGGATGATCCGGAATGCCTGAATTACATGCTGGGAAAAGGAAAACTGCAGGTCTGTTTTCTGGGAGATCTGGACCCGGCCGCGCCGGCCGGCGCCGTGATCCTCGTTTCATATCCGAAAATCGAGGACGCCGCGCAGCTTCCCGCCCGTGTGTGGCTCATCACGGAATGACCCGGCAGAAGGGAAGCGCAGGGACGGCTGAAAGTCCGCCCGAAGGGCAAAACATTGACAAACGGCTTTCATCTGATATATAATTTTTATTCGATCTCTGACCCGGATAAACTGCCGGACTATTTTCGCATCAGAACGGAGACGCAGCATGTGGATTGCAGATCAGTGGAAGGATTATGAGATACTGGATGCCTCGCAGGGCGAAAAGCTGGAGCGGTGGGGCAGTTACATTCTCGTCCGCCCGGATCCGCAGGTCATCTGGAACACAGAAAAGTCAGATCCGCGCTGGAAAAAGAAGAATGGCCATTACCACAGAAGCAGCAAAGGCGGCGGCGAGTGGGAGTTTTTCCGGCTTCCGGAACAGTGGCCTGTGCATTACCGCGGCCTGACGTTCATGCTGAAGCCCTTCAGCTTCAAACATACCGGCCTGTTCCCGGAACAGGCGGTAAACTGGGACTGGATGTCTGAACAGATCCGCGCGGCGCACCGGCCGGTAAAAGTGCTGAACCTGTTTGCCTACACGGGAGGAGCAACACTTTCCTGCGCGGCTGCGGGAGCGTCCGTGACCCATGTGGACGCTTCGAAAGGCATGGTGAACTGGGCAAAAGAAAACGCGAGGCTGTCAGGCCTCGGCGAAGCCCCCATCCGGTATCTGGTGGATGACTGCGTGAAATTCACCGAGCGTGAGATCCGGCGGGGAAACCGGTACGACGCCATTGTTATGGATCCGCCTTCCTACGTGAGAGGACCGAAGGGAGAGATCTGGAAAATAGAGGACGCGGTGTATCCGCTGATCTGCCTGTGCAGGCAGCTGCTGAGCGATCATCCGCTGTTCTTTCTTGTGAACTCATATACCACCGGCCTGCAGCCGGCGGTGCTGACATACATGATCTCCGCAGCGCTTACCGGCCTGCATGGCCATACGGAATCGTCGGAGATCGGCATTCCTGTCGCATCGACAGGGCTGGTTCTGCCATGCGGGGCATCCGGAAGATGGCAGAGCGAATAACGAGGAGGAAATACTGCTTTGAAGACCTATGAGGAAATGAGCCTCTCAGAGCTGCATGCCCTGGAGGCTGTAACAGAGGAGAAACTTGCTGAAGTCAGAGGAAAGGGACTCGCCATCGATATGACAAGAGGACGCCCTTCCGCCAAACAGCTGGATCTCGGCGACGGGCTCCTGACGGTCCTTACGACAGGCGAGGACTGCATGTCGGAGAGCGGATTTGACTGCCGGAACTACGGAGTGATGGAAGGACTTCCCGAGGCGAAAAAACTGATGGGCGACATTCTCGGCGTACCGGCTGAAAACGTGATCATCGGCGGAAATGCCAGCCTGAGCCTGATGTTCGATACGGTATCCCGATCCATGACGCACGGCGTGTGCGGCTCCACTCCCTGGTCGAAGCTGCACAGAGTGAAATTCCTCTGCCCGGTTCCGGGATATGACCGTCACTTCGCGATCTGCGAGTACTTCGGAATTGAAATGATCAATGTCCCGATGACGCCTGAAGGCCCGGACATGGATATCGTTGAAAAATATGTATCTTCTGACGAAGAAATCAAGGGGATCTGGATCGTACCGATGTATTCCAATCCCCAGGGCTATACCTGCTCCGACGAAACAGTACGGCGCCTTGCTTCGCTGAAATGCGCGGCGAAGGATTTCCGCATTTACTGGGATAACAGCTACGGCATCCATCATTTCTACGATGAGCCGGAGAACCAGGATCATGTGCTGAATATTTTCGAAGAATGTGCTAAAATGGGAAATGAAGATCTCGTATATGAGTTCTGCTCCACATCCAAGGTCAGCTTCGCCGGCGGCGGGATCTCCGCGATCGCGTCCTCACAGGCGAACCTGGATGACCACAGACAGTATATGAAGTTCCAGACCATCGGCTACGATAAAGTAAACCAGCTGCGGCACGTGAAATTTTTCCGCAATCTCGCGGGCGTTAAAAAGCATATGAGCCGCCACGCAGCCATCATGAGGCCGAAGTTCGAAATGGTCTGCCGGATCCTCTCAGAGGAGCTGGGCGGCTGCGGCATCTGCTCCTGGACGACGCCCAGGGGAGGCTATTTTATTTCGTTCAATACCATGGAAGGCTGCGCGAAAAACGTGGTAGCCATGGCAAAAGGCGCGGGAGTCAAGCTGACAGAAGCCGGCGCGACATATCCGTACCACAGGGATCCGTACGATTCCAATATCCGTATCGCTCCGTCGCTCCTTTCACTGGAGGATCTGGAGCAGGCAACTGAAGTCTTTGTATTATGCGTAAGACTTGTCAGTCTTAGAAAGGTGATTGACGAGAAGAAAGCAGGTTGATCATGAAGAAAATACCTCTTGGAGTCATCATTATGCTGATCGTCGTGGCAGCTGCAGCCGTATCGCTGTTCGTTGTCTTTAAGCTGGGCGAGAATTACTACAGCAATATTTTCATGCCCGGGACAGTGATTAACGGCGTGGACTGCGGCGGAAAGAGCGCGGCGGAAGTAAAATCGGAACTGCAGGATTCTATCCTGGATTATACACTGACGGTAAAGGCGCGGAACTGCGATCCCGAAACCATACCGGCGATCGACTTCGGGCTGACATATGTGGATGACGGATGCGTCGACCGGATCATGGAAGAACAGCACGAAAAACTGTGGTTCATGTCCATAGGAGGCGTCAAATCCTACACTGCCGGGACCGACTATTCATTCGATGAGAGCAATGTCGATACCGTGATGAATAACCTGGCCTGCATGCAGTCCATTAACATTACGGCGCCGGAAGATGCCTACTACATTGACAACGGCACGGAATATGTGATCATTCCGGAGACGCAGGGCTGCCAGCCTATCTACTCCCGGATGCGGGAGCA
>JAFWDF010000011.1 GCA_017534025.1 Bacillota bacterium | reverse complement strand
CAGGAAAAATACAGACCGCCTGCGGCCAGCACGATGATCAGGATCGGATAATACATGACGGAGTCAATGGCATTTAAAATATCAACAATCATTCAGCTACCTCTCTCCAATAAACTTGAATCAAACAATAAAACCGATAATGTTTATGCCGCCCGGCGAAAATCCATCCGGCGGAAAAAAAAGAGGGCGGTGGCATTGCCCATCGACCTCGAAGAACATATAAACATCCATCACAAATATACAGGAAAAACTGCTTTTTGTAAATGATTTTTCGCTTTAAAGCGGTATAGAAACGCGTGCGGAAGAATTTTTTCCGGAATATTTTGCGAATAATTAAGAAACATACGTATTTGAATAAAAATAATAGGGTATAATTGTCCTGTCAGTGAAATAATGCCGGTCAGGCACGCTGAGGGACGGATGGGGATGCTATAAAAAAGCAACAAATCATTAAACGCCGCCGTATGGGAGCGGAGAGGATCCCGTTCGCGCGGCAGCCGGATATAGACAAGTTCATATGGGAGGAAACGAAGCATGAAAACGACCCTGGAACGCAAGTATGATATACGGAATGCCGTGATCCGCGGCGCGCTGGCGGCACTGGCGATTCTGCTGGAGGTAGTATGGCTGATTATTGCCGTCGGAAAGCTGAGCGAGACATACGCCTGGATTTCCATTGTGATCAATGCTTTGGCAGTCCTGCTGGTGCTGGGGATTGTCGGAGAAAGGAACAGCCCGTCCCTGAAAATACCATGGATCATTCTGATTATAGCGCTTCCGCTGATTGGCGTTCTTCTCTATATTGCCATCGGACGGAATTTCGGCATCCGCTTTATGCGGAAGCGGTATGAGAAACTGGATCAGGAACTGCTGCCGCTGCTGCCGGAGAACACGCTGGTGCAGGAAGCGGTGGAGCGGCGTGATCCGCAGATCGCCACCCAGATGAAATACATTCATGCACAGTCCGGGTATCCGGTGTACCGCAATACGGAAGTCATCTTTTATCCGGATGCGGCTGAAGGCATGGCAGCGCAGCTGAAAGCGCTGAAAAAGGCAGAACATTTCATTTTCATGGAATACCATGCCATTGAAGCGTCTCCGTCCTTCGGGCAACTGCACGACATTCTGAAGGAAAAGGCCGCGGCCGGCGTGGAAGTACGCATTTTCTATGATTATGTCGGCAGTATGGGATTCATTAATAACAAATTTATCGAATTAATGGAAGCGGACGGCATTCGCTGCAGAGTCTTCAATCCGGTCATGCCGTTCCTGAATCTGTTCATGAATAACCGGGATCACCGGAAAATAACAGTCATTGACGGAAAAGTCGGGTTTACCGGCGGGTACAACCTGGCGGATGAATATTTCCATATCACGGAACCGTACGGGTTCTGGCTGGACACCGGCGTGCGGCTGGAAGGGGAGGCTGTACGCAGTCTGACAATTGCGTTTCTGGAAAACTGGAACGCGATTCGCAGTGACGACGTCGACGATGTGGATTACAGCCCGTACCTTCCGAAGTATTCCTATGTGACGCCGAATGCGGAATTTGTTCAGCCGTTTGCGGATCAGCCGCTGGACGATGAACTGGTCGGCGAAAATGTATATATGAACATTCTCAGAGGGGCTTCGAAATATGCCTATTTCACCACACCGTACCTGATCATCACGGATGAAATGACGAGGGCCTTCTCGCTGGCAGCAAAGAGCGGCGTGGACGTGCGCATTATCACTCCGGGCATTCCGGACAAGAAGCTGATTTACGCGGTCACGAGGTCCTATTATGCACAGCTGGTGCAGTCCGGCGTCCGGATCTATGAATATTCACCGGGCTTCTGTCATGCCAAGCAATGCGTTTCGGACGGCAAGGTGGCATTCTGCGGAACCATTAACCTGGATTACCGCAGCCTGTATCATCATTTTGAAAATGGCGTGCTCCTTTATAACTGTGCTGCTGTCAGGGATATGAAGAAGCAGTTTGACGAGTTATTCCCGCAGTGCCGGGAGGTGACGGAGCATTATAAAACGGGCCGTTCCGCTGCGCTGCGTCTGTGGCAGCTGGTGCTGCGCCTGTTCGCGCCGCTGATGTAGGAAGATGCAGCAGCGTCTTATGGTAATGAATTGTGCGCCGGCGGATCTGCATTTTTGTTTTACTTTTGACATAGATTATAATAAAATTAACAGTAGTCTACTAATGTGTCTTGTCAACCGGGCAGGGCAGAATCATCCATGAAGCAGGTCGGAATAGGGGTGAGGAAAGATGAATGGAACGGAACGAAGAGCCAGGATCGTGCGTATTTTGCAGAACAGCGACAAACCGGTTTCCGGAGGCGCATTTGCTGCAGAGCTGAAGGTCAGCCGGCAGGTCATCGTACAGGATATCGCACTGATCCGGGCGAACGGCATTGATATTTTTTCCACAAACCGGGGCTATGTTCTTCCGGAGGCGGTTTCCTGTTCCCGTATCTTCAAAGTGCATCACAGTGATGAGGATCTGGAGGAAGAACTGACTTTATTTGTGGATATGGGCGGAACGGTGGTGGATGTATTTATCTATCACCGGGCATATGATATTATCCGCGGCGAACTGGGGATCCGGTCCCGGCTGGACGTGGAGCAATATATGGAAAAAATCAGTACCGGAAAATCCACGCCGCTGAAGAATATCACGGACGGATATCATTATCATACCATCACGGCGGCGAGTGAGGAGATCCTGGATGTGATCGGGGAACGACTGGAAAAACGCGGATTTCTCGCGGAACTGACGGATTTTGAACCGACTGAGCTGGGGCGGGTCAGCGGACTGCCCGCCGGCGGCAGAAGCTGACGGAACATACGGAAGGAGTGAGACGTTATATGGAAAGAGACAATCGGCCTCGCGGAAGAGAAAAGCACGTCACGCAGAACAGCCAGGGCGTGCATCGCCGGGATGAAGGCCTCGGCACGGGTCCGGTAGGGTCCGGTTCCCAGGGATCCCAGCAGGGCGGCGGAAACCGGCCCGGGCGAAGCGGCGGATCGGGCGTTACCAAAGGAGCAGCCGGACTTGGTATCCCCGCGCTGATCATTATCTTCCTTCTGACCCAGTTTATGGGCGGCGGAAGCACAAATTCCACGCTGGACATGACCAATTACGGCAGCAGCGGCACCTCTTCCTACGGCAGCTACGGCTACCAGACATCCCAGGGGGTCAGCACCAACGGCTGGGCGCAGTCCGGCTACCGCATGGGCGTGCTGAATACCGAAGTGGCCTCCGGTTCCCGGGCGAAATATACCAAGCTGAAGGGAAACGGGCAGGATGTCGTTACGCTTATGGTGTACATGTGCGGCACGGACCTGGAGTCGCGGAGCGGCATGGCGACCAATGACCTGCAGGAAATGGCGGCGGCGAAGTTTGGCGACAATGTCAATATTATTGTATATACAGGCGGCTGCAAGGGCTGGAAAATCAACGGCATCAGCAGCCGGGTCAACCAGGTTTACCAGGTGAAGAACGGAGGACTTCAGCAGCTGGTGTCCGATGATGGGTCGAGGGTCATGACGGATCCGAAAACCCTGAGTGATTTCATCCGTTTCTGCGGCCAGAACTTCCCGGCGAGCCGGTACGGCCTCATACTCTGGGATCACGGTGCCGGTTCCGTCACCGGATACGGTTACGATGAAAAGAATGTCCGCGCCGGTTCCATGGACCTGGCGGAAATCGATTCCGCGCTGTCCTCGGCCGGTGTGAAATTTGATTTTGTCGGCTTTGACGCCTGCCTGATGGCTACGGCGGAAACCGCGCTGATGCTGAACGATCACGCGGACTATCTGATCGCGTCGGAAGAAACCGAACCGGGGATCGGCTGGTATTATACCAACTGGCTGACCGCGCTGGGCAAGAATACATCCCTGTCCACTCTGGAGATGGGAAAAATGATCGTCGATGATTTTGTCAGCACCTGCGCTTCCCGGTGCAGAGGCCAGCTGACCACCCTGTCGGTGATCGACCTGGCAGAGTTCTCCAATACCGTACCGGACAAGCTGAACGGATTTGCCAAATCCGTGACGGATCTCATTTCCGATAAATCATACAAAACCGTGTCCAATGCCCGCTACGGAACGAGAGAATTCTCGGCCAGCGCCCGGATCGACCAGGTGGATTTGGCTCATATGGCCATGAACCTGGGCACGAAGGAGGGCCTGCAGCTGGCGGAAACCATTGAAAACGCAGTTAAGTATAACAAGACCTCGTCGAATATGACCAACGCGTACGGCGTGTCCATATACTTCCCGTACAAGAAAGCGTCCTATGTCGATACGGCATGCAAAACCTATGACAGCATCGGCATGGATTCCGATTATTCCCAGTGCATTCGCGCCTTTGCCAAAATGGAAACCGGCGGGCAGATTGCTTCCGGCGGCAGCAGCGGCCTGTCCGTTCTGAATTCCCTGCTGGGCAATGGCCTCAGTTCCGGTTCCTCCGGCATGAATGCGGATGCCATCACCAGCCTGCTCAATTCCTTTGCCGGCGGGAATTACAATATCAACGGCCTCAGCGGCTCCAATACCGGATTCTTCGGGGATCGGGCGATCGTCAGTGATGAGGAGATGGCAGACTATATCAGCGTGAACTCCTTCGACAGTTCCGCGCTGACCTGGACGGTGGCGGATGACGGCACCGCCACGATGACGCTGCCGGATGAACAGTGGGATCTGGTACACGGGCTAGATCTGAACATGTTCTACGATGACGGTTCGGGCTATGTGGATCTCGGTCTGGACAATGTGTACAGCTTCGATGACAACGGTGCATTGGTGGCGTCCACCGACCGTACATGGCTGGCCATCAACGGGCAGCCGGTGGCCTATTATCATACCGATACCGTGGATGACGGAGAAAATTATACAATCACGGGTTACGTTCCGGTGCTGCTTAACGGAGAACGGGCGAATCTGTTCCTGACCTTTGATAATGAAACACCGCACGGCTACATCGCCGGCGCGCAGGCTGTCTACGGAGAGGAAAGCGATGCAATTGCAAAGAATCTGGTGGAACTGAACGAAGGCGACACGCTGGATTTCCTCTGCGATTACTATTCGTACAGCGGCGAGTACCAGGACAGCTACAAGCTGGGTGAGCAGATGACCGTCGGCGGCAATATGGAAATCAGCAATGTGGATGTCGGAGACGGCGCTGTCCGTCTGGTTTACCGGTTCACGGATATCTATGATCAGGAATACTGGTCTGAGGCACTGGAATATTGATTTATGACAGCAATTTGCCGTAATTAGAAAATACTAATTGACAGAAACTGTATATTTTGCGAGAATGGAAATTAGTCATCGTATCTGCTGAAGTGGAGACCGTGCCGGTCTGCAAGGAAAGTCTGCAGTGCCGGACGGGGCAGAAATACGGGATTTCGAAGGACGCAGTTTTATATAGTAATTTATAGAAGAGTGTAATAATGAACAAAACAAAAGAAGATGCACAGGTCACAAGGAAGAATCTTCTGGATGCAGCCAGAGACTGTTTTATGGAAAACGGTTACAACCAGACTTCGCTGAGCATGGTGGCCATGCGTGCGGATTATACCCGCGGTGCGGTTTACTGGCACTTCAAGGACAAGGCGGATCTGTTCCGGGCCGTCTATGAAGATACGATGCAGAAAGCCAGTGTTACCGAATATTTCCGCCGGCTGCCCGCAGACATGGACTACGGGGATAAACTGGTGGAAGTGTTCTGGCACGCACAGACGGATCCGCATGTTGCATATATTAATAAGATTCTCCGAATCACCAATTTTGTAGAGGGGTTTGAAGATATCGAAGAATCCATCCGCATGGAGAAGATCAAACTGATCCGGATCTTTGCGGAAGAAACGAGACTACATATCGGTCTGAAGAAAACGGAACCGGCATACGCGATCGATGTATATGCCGCCAATCTGTTCTTTCTCTTTGAAGGCCTGTTCTTTACAAAGGATATGAACGTCGGCATCGACAGGAATAAGGAACATATCCGCCAATACGTTCTGGCGACGGTGCACGACATACTGTAGAAGGCCTTGCAGGCGTACTGCGCGGGGCAGCAGGTAATCAATCCGGTTATTTCATTCCGGCGGGGGAAACCCTCGCCGGAATGTTTTTTTGCGGAAAGGAGCTGCAGAAGTTCGTTTTTTGAATAGCGTGACAATGATTTAACGATTATAATCTTGTATACAGAGTACAAAACATACAACAATGTATGTTTTGTACTCGTTTTTTTATTATTAACATATATTCAAAACGGGTTCCAGGGCGGCGAATGTATACAATTCGTTGCAATTGCACGAATCTCTGATAAAAAAACTACTTTTAAAAATTGTCTTGACAAAAGAAATATCGCAGCTAAAATGAAGATACAAACAAACATTCACGCATGTAGGTTGGCCAAAGAGAAATGTAGGGAGTTTTTCGAAAGGTGAATTCAAACGTCATGCTTGAATACAACCTGTTGAGATTGCTGGAAGCTGGCAATCTCGGCGGGATTTGCAAACAACCATGTACTCTTTGATATAAATCATAAATCAGATCTTACTGCAAACGCATATGTTTGTATGAAGGATAAACAGATCCGCGCCGGATCCCTCATCAATGTTTCGGCGGCGATCAAACGGTATTTTCGGGAGCAATCCCGTTTTCCCAACATAATCAAGTGACCAAGGAGGCAAAGCATTATGTTAAATTTTCAGTTCTATGAGAAGGTAAAGGTTCTTT
>JAFWDF010000091.1 GCA_017534025.1 Bacillota bacterium | reverse complement strand
GCAACTATCGCCTGTATTTGTCACCACTAACTAGCCGGTCTTTGGACATTAATTATCCCAAAAGAGGCAGATGTCCACGGGAGTGGACATCACCACTAAAATCCAGAGGAAATGTCCAAAGCTCGAACCGGGCTGAGCTCGGGAAGAAACCAAGCAGAGCCCGGGCCAAGGCAGCGGCCGGTGCAGCAGATGCGGCATTACGCAAATCCGGGAAAAATATGGTACAATATAACAAAAAGCCGGCGGCGGAAGACGCGGACTGCAACTGGAGGGGCGCCGGGTTCGGCGCTAGTTGCCGGGCGATACAATCTGCCCGCGGCGGCCCCTTCAGCCATTGGCGCCGCCCACTGAACAACCTGTACCAGATAGTAAGCACCGCCAGCCGCCCCCCAGATCAGCCCGCGCTGGCAAACCGGCCAAATCAGGCATATCGGCCAAATCAGGCAAACCGGCCAAATCAGGCATATCAGGAATATCAGGCGTATCGAACCAGACCGGCTAAGGAGCATTATCATGAGCGAAAAAAGAACAGACCAGGCATTGAAATTGCTGGTTCTCCAGGCGCTCTTTCTGGAGGAAACCGATGAAGAGCATGCCCTGTCCATTGCAGATATCACCGAAGTCCTTCGGAGCAAAGGCATTCATGCAGACCGGAAAACGCTGTACCGGGATTTCGACATCCTGCGGCGGTCCGGCCTGGACATACTGCGCATGCAGGATGGCCGCACCGTTCGGTATTATGTCGGCAACCGGCATTTTGAACTGCCGGAACTGAAGCTGCTGGTGGATGCCGTGCAGTCTTCCAGGTTCATTACAAAAAAGAAATCGGATGCGCTGATCGGGAAAATCGAGAGTCTGACCAGCCGTTACGAGGCCTGCAAGCTGGACCGGCAGGTGTATGTCGCGGACCGGGTAAAAACGGACAACGAAGTCATTTATTATACGGTGGATCTGATTCACCATGCCGTGAACAGCAACCGCAGCGTGGAATTTCAGTATTATAACTGGACCGTGGACAAACAGAAAAAGCTCCGTCACGACGGGGCCTTGTACCGGGTGAGCCCGTGGGCACTGCTTTGGGACAACCAGAATTATTACCTGATCGGATTTGATGAGCCAAAGGAGGAGATCCGCCATTACCGCGTGGACAAGATCGTGAATCTGCGGGTGACGGAGGAGGAACGCAGCGGACGCGACAGCTTCGAGTCGTTCGATGTCGTGTCGTACACTACGCGTCTGTTCGGCATGTTCGACGGAGAAGAACGCGAAGTCACGCTGCAGGTGGAGCCGGCTCTGATCGGCATATTCTTTGACCGCTTCGGAACGGATATTCCGGTTCGGTCCGCAGTCGACGGGCGGGAGATTCCGGCAGCGACCCCGGATGATTCTTCAGATGATGTTAATGATTCTGCCGCGGGTGCGGCAGTTTGCGATAATGGTTGTGATAATGAAGCCGCGGCGGAAGCCGCAGCCGCAGTGAACGAAGCCGCAGTGAATGATACCGCCGCGGCGGAGGCTGCGGAGCCAGCCGCGCCGGGCAATTCAGCAACTGCGGAGCCAGCCGCGCCGGCCTGCACAGAAACTGTGGAACCCGCCGCGGAAAACCCGGGCGAAGAACTCGCAGCGCCGGAACCGGCGCAAGACTCCGCCCCGGCCTTTCCGGAAGACGAACCGGTGGAAATCACCGTTTCCGTCACTGTCAGTGACCAGTTCCTGGGATGGATTCTGTCGCTGGGCAACGGCGTGAAAATCACCGGGCCGGAAGATGTGACCGCCCGCATTCGCCGCCTTCTGGAGGAGCGCAGCCGGCTGTATTAATCGATGTGTTGTAGGAATGGCGCCGGCCGACTCCGGAAATGCCCGACCGGACTCAATACGCCCGGCAGGCGCTGCCAGGCTTCCGGATCAGAACAGCAGGTCAAACAATTCGACTTCCGGCTCGCCGCTGCACAGCGCAGCGAGCTTTGGCAGGATCGTAGTGAAGTGCTCGGTGGTATTGTGGGAATCAATCGCTGCCTGGTCTTTCCAGAATTCAATGAACGCGAGGCAGTTCGGATCCGCCTTGCTGACGTTCAGGGTATAGGAAATGTTTCCTTCTTCTGCAGCGGATTTCTCCACCAGTTCTCTGGCAATTTCCTTGAAATTTTCCACCTGGTCTGCCTTTACAGGCATTTTTGCAACAATCTTGATCATAATTACGCTTCCTTTCCTGTCATTCAAGTTGGTTTCCCGGGAAAAACGAGCCGTATGGACTGCCGGCTCTTCCTTCATTTTAGTGTATTTCCGGGGAAATGAAAATAGCCCGGGATACGGGATCAGGGTTGATCCGAATCATTAACAGCAACATAAACGGGCGGACAGTCCAATCACCGCAAAGACTCAGGGCGCGTCGCCCGAACACAAAGAGGTACCGATCATGATACTTTTCATCAACGCCTGTGTGCGGGCGGAATCCCGCACCCACCGCCTGGCAGAATGTCTGCTGCAGACGCTGGCAGCGAACAATCCCGGTGAGGAGATCCGCATCGCCGATCTCCCGCAGATTGATTTTCCAAAAGTGGACGATCATTTCCTCGACCGGCGCACCGCACTTGCCGGGAGCGGAGCATTCACCGATCCGCTGTTCACCTGTGCTAATGACTTTGCCGCGGCCGGGGTGATCGTGGTGGCCGCGCCATTCTGGGATCTCTCCTTTCCGGCGATTCTGAAACAGTACCTGGAGCAGATCTGCGTGAGCGGGATTACATTTCATTATCAGGATAATGTCCCGAAAGGCCTGTGCCGTGCCCGGAAGCTGTATTATGTCAACACCGCCGGCGGGCCGTTCCTGGAAGACTTCGGATACGGGTATGTCCGCACCCTGGCGCAGGTATTCTTCGACATTCCGGAAACCGTTCTGATCCGGGCCGAAGGCCTGGATGTGGAGGGCGCGGATGTGGAACGCATCCTGCAGGAAAAAGAGCAGGAAATCAGGAAACTGGCCGGTATGGTATAAGAGAAGCCGGATGTCCCCGGCTCCGATATAATAAACGGGATCGGCCGGTCCGGCGGAACTATTTTTCGAGGATTAATCATAATGGCAATGCACAGCAATTGGAATCCCTGGCATGGCTGCATAAAATGCAGCGAAGGCTGCCGGAACTGCTATGTGTACTACCTTGACCGGATGCGGGGCAGGAACGGGGCAGATATCTATAAGACGAAGACCGGCTTCCGGTACCCTCTGTCCAGGGACCGGGCGGGCCGGTACAAGATTCAGAGCGGCGAAATGATCAGTGTCTGCATGACATCGGATTTCTTCCTGAAGGAGGCGGATGAATGGCGGAATGAAGCCTGGGAGATCATGCGCACGAGAAGCGATATTATTTTTTTGCTGCTGACCAAAAGGCCGGAGCGAATTCCGGAATGCCTGCCCGCGGACTGGGGGGACGGCTGGGAGAACATTTTTCTTAATGTCAGCTGCGAAAACCAGGAGAGGGCAGACGAAAGAATACCATTGCTTCTGGCGCTGCCATTCAGGCACAAAGGGCTGCACTGTGCGCCGCTGCTGGGACCGCTGCACATTGGAAAGTACCCGGACAGCGGGCAGATCGAACAGGTTGTCTGCGGCGGGGAAAACTACGGCGGCAGCCGGCCCTGCGATTTTGACTGGATCCGGGCATTGCGGGAGGAATGCATTACCAGGAATATCACATTCTGCTTTATGGAAACCGGTACAACGTTCCTCAGGGATGGCAGGGTTTACCGGATCCGGAACAAGCAGCTGCAGAACCTGCAGGCCTTTAAATCCGGCATGACATTTCAGGGAAAGGCGATGAAATTCGAGCTCAAAGACGCCTTCGGACAGCCGGTTCCGAAGGAAGACCTGTATGTCCTGGACTACGTGAAAAAATGTAACACGTGTTCGTTCCGGATCATATGCAACGGCTGCAGCCACTGCGGCAGATGCGAAGATTAATGAAAGAGAGTTCAGGAATCCGCGGTTCCTGAACTCTCTTGGTATTATAAAAAACCCCGCGTTGTGAGGCGCCTCCCCGAAAGGTCGACTTTGGGAGGCGCCTTATTGTATATAGAAAACCCCGCGTTGAACGCGGGGTTCTGAAGATGCTATGCATTTGACCAGAAATCCTCCAATACTTAAACTGAATATGCGGTCTGGCAACTGCAATATCAGTAGAAGAATGGAGGATTACATGGGTCT
>JAFWDF010000090.1 GCA_017534025.1 Bacillota bacterium | reverse complement strand
GAAGCAGGCAGTACCCAGACAGCAGCCGATAACATACTTGCCCTTTGGCTCCAGAGAGAAGAAAGAATAGAATGTTACTACCCCGTAAATCTCCGCTACCGGAATGCCGGTTTCCTCGGACACGATTTCCTGCACTTCCAGAGGAATGTAGCCATATTCATTCTGAATATCACTCAGGATCATCATGAGAGGAGTTTGTTCATCCTTGTACCTGGAACAGATTTCTCTGATCTGCGCCTCTGCAGCAGAACTAATCTTACCCATCAGTATATAACCTCCTTTACAACGACAACATTAACAGTTTCCTGAATCATTCATGCAAAATCTGAAACCATGCATGCTCTCAACGAACTACATCTGCCATGCCGGGCAGAAATAATTGACTTAATATTAATCAAATATCTGTACACTGAAAAAAACAGATCATCCTTTATAGAGGGAGATCAGCCAGACGATGAGAATTCACGCGCTTTCGGCATGCGTTGAATTATTCAGACTCCATATTCATTGTAATACATAATCTGCGGTTAGTTATAGATAATTTTAACTCAGAAAATCGAAACTATTCATGTTTTTTCATCTTTTTACCATAAATATTCCGGCAATTATCAAGAAAGCCCTTCATTGTTAAACTTAGCTTATTTATAATCGTTTTGTATACTATATGTACGCATACTTTATAGTCATTTTTTTAACAAAATCTGACAGCTCCGTTTTTAAGATATTCATGCTTGCACTGTGCCTGATAATCCAGTAATTTTCCGGATTATTTCCGGCAGCCTTCCGGTAAGAAAACAAAAAAGATCCCGCTGTGCCGATTTTCATCAGCGCAGCAGGACCTTAAAATAGTCTGATAATTATCAAATTGTTGCTTTGCGGCAGAAAACCGCCTTTTTACCGGTTTTTACGGACCGGTTTTTTATTCGAATTCTATGGTTCCCGGCGGTTTGCTCGTGCAGTCATAGAGCACCCGGTTTACACCTCTGACTTCGTTAATGATCCGGCTGGTCACCTTGCCGAGGATCTCCCACGGGATCGCGGCAGCTTCCGCAGTCATGAAATCTGACGTCAGTACCGCCCGGAGAACCACCGCGTAATCGTATGTGCGGAAATCCCCCATCACGCCGACGGACCGCATGTTGGTCAGCGCCGCGAAATACTGTCCGAATACCTTATCCAGCCCGGCGTTCGCCGCTTCTTCCCGGAAAATGGCGTCTGCTTCCTGCACGATGCGGATCTTATCTTCCGTCACTTCACCGATAATGCGGATTCCCAGACCCGGTCCCGGGAAAGGCTGCCGGTCTACCAGATAATCCGGCATGCCGAGTTTCCGCCCGACCTCCCGGACTTCATCCTTGAAGAGCATGCGGAGAGGTTCAATGATTTCTTTGAAATCCACGTGGTCCGGCAGGCCTCCCACATTGTGGTGGGACTTGATCACTGCCGAATCGCCCAGTCCGGATTCGATCACATCGGGATAAATGGTCCCCTGCACCAGGAAATCCACAGCGCCGATCTTCTTCGCTTCCGCTTCAAAGACCCGGATGAATTCCTCTCCGATGATCGTCCTCTTCTCCTCCGGCTCGGTAACCCCTTTCAGCTTTCCGTAAAACTGCTGCTGCGCGTTGATCCGGATGAAATTCAGATCATACGGGCCGTCCGGTCCGAATACCGCTTCCACCTGATCGCCTTCATCCTTCCGCAGCAGGCCCTGGTCTACAAAAACACAGGTGAGCTGCTTTCCGATGGCTTTCGACATCAGCACCGAAGCCACCGAGGAGTCCACGCCGCCGGACAGGGCACAGAGCGCCTTGCCGCTCCCCACCTTTGCCCGGATTGCGGCAATCGTATCTTCAATAAAAGAATCCATCTTCCAGTCGCCGGCACAGCCGCATACCTCGAATACGAAGTTGGACAGAATCACCTGCCCCTGTTCGGAATGTGTCACCTCCGGATGGAACTGCACAGCGTAGAAACGCTTTGCGTCATTGCCCATCGCGGCCACCGGGCAGTGATCCGTTTCCGCCAATACAGCAAAGCCTTCCGGCACCCGGCTGATATAGTCCGTATGGCTCATCCAGGTCACCGTTTCATCTGTAATGCCGTTCAGCAGAACAGAATCCGCTTTTCTGCGGACCACGGTGCGGCCGTATTCGCTGACCGGTGCCGTCTCCACGGTCCCTCCCAGCTGGTATGCCATCAGCTGTGCGCCGTAGCAGATGCCAAGCACCGGCAGGCCCGTTTCAAACAGAGCCGAATCCGCATGCGGAGACGCAGAATCAGATACGCTGTTCGGACCGCCGGTAAAAATCAGCCCGCGGGGTTCCTTCTCCTGTATGGCCTGCAGCGCTTCCGTGTACGGAACCACCTCTGCAAACACATGCAGATCCCGGACACGCCGGGCGATCAGCTGATTGTACTGCCCGCCGAAATCAACTACCAGAATGGATTCATGCTTCATGAAAGTACCTCCTTACCCCAGCGAGGTACGGTTGGAATCTCTGAGAATAACGTCGTGTGCACCACCTTCTACAATACTGGTGGCGGAAACCAGCGTCAGCCGTGCTTTCTCCTGCAGTTCCGGAATGGAAAGAGCGCCGCAGTTGCACATCGTCGCCTTGACCTTGGACAGCGTCAGCTGCACGTTGCTGCTGAGGGAACCTGCATACGGAACATAGGAATCCACGCCTTCCTCAAACTTCAGTTTGCTGCCTTCGCCGTCGTCATACCGCTGCCAGTTGCGGGCACGGGCAGAACCTTCTCCCCAGTATTCCTTGACATACTGGCCGTTGATGGTTACTACCGGATTCGGGGATTCGTCGAAGCGGGCAAAATACCGTCCCAGCATCACGAAATCCGCACCCATGGCCAGCGCCAGCGTAATGTGATAATCATACACAATGCCGCCGTCGGAACAGATCGGAATGTAAATGCCGGTCTCTTCAAAATATTCGTCTCTGGCTGCGGCAACTTCCTGCACGGCCGTAGCCTGTCCGCGGCCGATGCCCTTGGTTTCTCTGGTGATGCAGATGGAACCGCCGCCGATGCCGATCTTGATGAAATCCGCGCCGGCTTCCGCCAGGAAGCGGAATCCTTCCCTGTCCACGACATTGCCGCCGCCGATCAGTACATCCTCACCGAAATTGTCCTTGACATAACGGATCGTTCTGCTCTGGAATTCCGAGAACCCTTCCGAGGAATCCACGCAAAGCACGTCTACGCCGGCATCCAGCAGAGCCGGTACACGTTCCTCGTAATCTCTGGTATTGATACCGGCGCCTACAATGAAACGCTTGTGCGCATCCAGCAGTTCATCCGGCTTAATCTTATGTGCATCATAATCCTTCCGGAACACAAAGGCCACCAGCCGCTGATTCTTATCGATGATCGGCAGCGCATTCAGCTTGTTGTCCCAGATGATATCATTCGCTTCCGAGAGTGTCACGCCTTCTTCCGCCCAGACCAGCTTTTCAAACGGCGTCATGAAATTGGCCACTTTCTCGGTGCGTTCCATTCTGGAAATACGATAATCTCTGCTGGTAATGATCCCCAGAACCTTTCCTTCCGGCGTACCGTCTTCCGTTACGGCAATCGTGCCGTGTCCGGTTCTGGCCTTCAGATCCAGTACATCCTGGAGCGTCGCATCCGGAGTCAGATTGGAATCGCTCTTTACAAATCCCGCTTTCGTACTCTTGACCGCGCGGACCATATCGGCCTCATCCTCAATGGTCTGGGAGCCGTAAATAAAGGCTACGCCGCCTTCCTTGGCCAGGGCCACGCCCATTTTCTCGCCGGATACAGACTGCATGATCGCGGAAACCATCGGAATATTCATCATAATCTTCGGTTCTTCCACGCCTTTTCTGTATTTTACCAGCGGAGTTTTCAGACTGACATTGCTCGGAATGCATTCTGCGGAAGAATACCCGGGCACCAGGAGATATTCACTGAAAGTATGCGAAAGATCGGTATAGTATTTTGCCATTATTCTCCTCCTTCTGACTGTGGTTCAACAATATCGACATTTTGAATATTATTTTCTTCAATATACTCTTCAAGAGTAATATTTTCATTGTGTATTTCACCGGCGGCTACCGTTCCGACATAACGGACGTGCCACGGTTCATAGGTATAGCCGGTAATGCCTTCGAGGCCGTCTGGATACCGGACAATAAAGCCATACTCGTGGCAGTGTTCCGCAACCCAGCGGCCGGCTGCAGTGTCCCCGAATGCCGAGCCATTAACATAATCTATCTCAGAGGTGGACAGATCGGCGCACAGTCCGGTCTGATGTTCGCTGGAACCCGGCTTCGCGCTGACTTTGTCCGCTTCCTCCTGCCCCTTGGTGGATACATAATACTCATACAGATCCTTCTGGAATGCATAGGACCGGTACGCTGTGGTGCTGACGATATCGATGCCTTCAGCCGAAGCCGCTTCACACATCTCATGGAAATGATCCGCCGCCGTTTTCCTCAGGAAGCGGGCATCCGCGGAACGATCCGCCGCATAATACTACAGCCCTTCCAGATCCTCCGGTATATAATTCTCCGGAAGGAAATTCGACTTATTGACCAGTATCAGATAACCGTCTGCAATATCCTGATCCAGCTGCGCTTGATCGGCTTCACTTCTGGACGGCGTATTTTCCGTCTCCTCCACCGGCGCCTGGCCGGCATCTTTTTCCTCACCCTTATTTGAAAAACAGCTCCGGATTCCCAGAACCAGGACCAGGATAACCAGGACCGCAATCAGAATCCTGAGCAGCATCAGCCGCTGCCGCCGTGCTCTTTCCGCTCTTCTCATAATTTCCTTTCTCCCCGGTGAACAGGCTGCCCCGTTCCCCTGCCGGACACCGCGGCCCGATTTTCCGCTGCCGCCCGAAAAATGATTATAATGTTAGGTATCTTACCACAGAATTTGCCTTAAAACAAGCGCTGTTAATAAGATATTTTACATTATTGACTGTTGAATTTCAAGCACGACAAAGCAGCTCTGCCGGAATCTTCCCGGCAGAGCCGCCCGTTTTATTCAGTTATTCCGATCCTGCATTGTCCGCTTTTCCCGGCCGGCCAAAATACCGAGGAAAAGCATGATCAGTATCACAGAAACACAGGCCGCCGCAATCCGGTACGGATTCAGGACGCATCTTTCCGCCGCTTCCTGCCCGGCAGCCGGTGTATACCGCCTGCCCGTCACCAGAAGGCGATGCGAATTCACCCCGTACGGTGTGCAGGTGATCAGCGTGCAGAGATCCTCCCCCTCAACCGGGCGGAGAGAGTGTGTTTCCTCCGGTGTCACCACACGCACATCACATACGCAGTAGTACAGTTTCCGCTCCAGCACCGTGACAGAGAATGCATCTCCTTCCTTCAGCCGGTCCAGATTCGTGAATAACTGCGAAGAAGACAGACCGGTATGCCCCGCAATCAGGCAATGCGTCCCGCTGCCGCCCACCGGCAGGGAGGAACCGGGCACATGCCCGGCTCCGGCTCCCAGCGCGCTGTCGCCGATGCCGTGATAAACCGGCAGGGAAATCCGGATTGCAGGAATTTGTATATATCCCATGACGCCGTTTCCCACCGGGTCGAGCTGGGATTTATACCGTTCCGTCTGTTCCGGACTCAGTTCCATGGAAAACGGCTGTGCCCGCAGCTCTTCGTTGAACTGTTCCGCCTCGGACAGCATACGCGCATGTTCTTCCGCACTGCACTGTTCCACTGTCTGGGTGTAGGAAGAAATCCGCCTCGCCTGCAGACTGCCGCAGACGAAATCACTGACCGGCGGATACAGCACCATACAGAGCCCCAGGAAAAAGACCGCCGCCGTCATGCCCGGAACGAGTTTATCCTTCAATTCTTCTGCGTCTTCTGATTGCCGGTACGGATCCTGCCGCCGCCATCAGAAGCAGGCCGCCTGCAAAGTAACGCAGGGTCCCGGTTCCGCCGGTGGAAGGCAGCAGGGAACCCTTTGTATTTTCCACGGTCATTGCCGCTGTGCCGGCCGCCATGTCCACGGTCACACTGCCGTCTTTCAGGCCCTGTCCGCTGGCATTGCAGGTCAGAGAATCCATCAGGCCGTCTTCATTCTGTTTGCCGTCCAGCACGACGGTAACCGGCTGTTCCAGCAGGTCGTATCCGTCCGGCGCTTCGACTTCCGTAAGCTGATATGTTCCGTCTCCCAGCCCGTTCAGGGTAATGGAGCCGTCCGCAATGCTGTACAGAACGGTAGCCGCATTTTCATCATTGGTCCAGTCAGTCATTTTTCCATTGGTGACCTCTGCATATTCCATTTCATCGCCGGTCCCTCTGGAAAGAATGAATCCCGCTCCCGGCAGCGCCGTGCCGGTGCCTTTGATTTCCTTTGCAATGTCCAGTCTGTACGTGTAAACATGCACGACATCATCCGGCGTATCATTGGTCAGTGTGGAGTTGCTGCTGTTGGTCGGATCGTTGGAATACGTGAGGGTAACTGCGTTGTTTTCCGCCGTTCCTGCTGCCGCCGCATCATTCAGCTGCGCAAGATATTCCACCGTGATCGTGCTTCCGTCATCTCCGCCCGCCGCAATGGCATCGATATCAATGGTCAGCAGATTATCCGCATTGACAGATGCGGAATAATTTTCTTCGGAAATGCCGATCTCCTCCGCATCCGCTTCTTTTCCTTTCATGAAGCATCTCCGGATGCTTCCATAAGTCAGTCCGTCGGAGAACTGGTCTCTGATGATACAGGTATACTGCTCATAGTCTTTGAAGTTATCCGGCAGCTGAACCGTTACTCTGAAAAGAATATCCTCTCCGATGCTGTGGTCCGCGCCTTTCGTCCAGGTTTCCGAATCCGAGTCATATACCTTCTTTTCAATAGTTGGAACACTGATCTTCGGTTCCACATCGGTATTGTTCTTAACTACCCGTACGATGTATCCGGAAATCATTTCCTGCGCACCGGCATCCGCCAGTGAATCCACCACGATATAGTACCCCTGGCCAGGCACCTGGATGATATAGTTGCTGCTGCTGAAGTTTCCGGAATAGCCGTCTCCGGTGACATAATCCGCTGCCAGGCCGGCAAAAGCACGGGCTTCCTCATTCGTCAGGTCCTGCAGCAGCAGAGCAAACTCCGCCGCGGAGGTTTCCTCTGTCACGCCGTCAAACTTTCCGTTCAGCGGGCCGCCGGCTGTTTCACTTGCCTGCGCAGCCGCGTTCAGCAGGCCTGCCGCATCCACGCCTTCCCCCCACTGAATATTGCTCAGAGTGGTTTCATGGCTGTCCGCGTTCCCGGTGAAAATCTGATAAGCTGTATATTCATGGTTCTCATTGGTGCCGATTACGGTAATGGTACTGCCCCCTGAGATCGCAAAGCTGGAAGGCACCAGAAGCACCGACAGCACGCACATGGCCAGAATGACCGGCAGTTTTCTTTTTATTGCTTGTATCATTATTCCTGTCCTTTCTGTAAAAATCTTTTTTAACTGGGACACCCGACTGTGTTAATGTCCTGCTGTCCCAATGTTCCGGCGCACCTCCCGCGGCACGCCGGCTGCACGGCGGTTCCCCGCCGGGCCATTTCTGAAACAGGATCCGTATCCCCCGATCATCCAATCATTATTCTGGATTTCCATATTTTTCCTGT